>CAYSJG010000093.1:2262-7805 GCA_964431295.1 uncultured Sangeribacter sp.
AGGACACCTTGCGACAAACCGGCTTGCACATACATCGGAGATGCTTTGTATTTATATGGTGCGCTTGGATAATAGTCAGAATTTATATGGTGCTGTTGGATATAGGGATGCAAAATTAGGTTCGATTTATAATTCTATTCTATTTGAAATCAAATTGATTTATTTTCTTAAATTTGCAGTCGATATCTCTTTGATGAAAATAGTTATATGGATGATAAAAGTTTAAATAATGTTGATCTTATGCGTGCCATCAGTGACCGCCATAGTGAGCGCAATTATCAGGACCTACCGATAAGTGGCGATGTCATCGCATGCCTGGAAAGTATGATTGGCCGGATCAATGCAGAGGGTGAGCTGAATATGCAGCTTGTCACCGAAGAGCCGCGAGCGTTTCGCGGTGTATTTGCATACGGCAAATTTCATAACGTCCGCAATTACATCGTTGTCATCGGTAAAAAATCACCCTCACTTGATTTTAGGGCGGGCTACTGGGGCGAATTATTGGTGCTCTACGCTCAGATGCTTGGTCTCAACACCTGCTGGGTAGGGTTGAGCTATTCAAAAATCCCCGGCACTTATACTTTAAGTCCGGGAGATAAAGTGGTATGCTATATAGCTTTGGGGTATGGACTGACTCCCGGAAGCACGCATCGCGTGAAGAGGGTGGAGCAGGTGAGCAACGCATCGTCTGAGACTCCCGAATGGTTTTTTAAAGGTGTGGAAGCCGCATTGCTTGCCCCTACGGCCATCAATCAGCAGAAATTCTATTTCGAATATCTTGGAGAGGACCAGGTAAAGGCGCACAGACGCTTTTCACCGGTCGGGTATACGCGACTTGACCTTGGAATAGCCGTTCGCCACTTTGAGATAGGCGCAGACCATCCAATATTATGGTTAAATCAGTAAACTGTCTAACACAAATTTATAATTGAGAGATGTTGGGGAAGTGAAATCCAGATATTCTCTTAATCAATTACAAATAATATGTCAACAATAATTATCTACGCTCATCCTTACCGGAAGAGCTTCAACAAGGCAATCCTTGACAATGTGACAGATCGACTCGCGTCAATAGGGGAGAGCTATACCGTGGCCGACCTTTACGCTGACGGTTTCAATCCGGCTTTCAGTGAGTCTGAACTATCTCAATTTAACTCCGGTGTGTCGCCGGATCCTCTGGTATGCAAATACCAATCGATGCTGTCGGGAGCAGATAAGGCCATATTCATCTTCCCGATATGGTGGAGCGAAGCACCGGCGATGCTGAAAGGATTTATTGACAAAGTGATGACACCGGGGTTCGGCTATCATGAGTCAGAATCCGGTCTCACTCCCGGTCTTGATATCGCGAGGACACTTGTGGTGTCCACTTCAGCTGCGCCGACAGAGGTCTTCGCCCCATATTTCGACGGTTACTTTGTAAGCAATGTGCTCTCGGCAATCGGCTTCAACAATGTAGAGTGGCTCAACTGCCCCGGCATGGGGAGCAATACCCTTGAGGAGCGCCAGAACTTCATCTCTAAAGTACTTGATCGGCTCTAAGTCCCGCACCGGCCGTAAATAATTGTGCCTTAAAGTCCGAAGCCGCGCAGTATCTGCTGAAAAGCGTCTGCGCGGTTTCTATGACTTTGCATGCGTCAACCAGCCTGTCAAACAGATGCACCGTCATAAGCAGGCGTGATGTTGAGAGTTCGATTTTGGTGCGCTCGTTGTCGGAGGTAGGTGTACCTATACCTCCGACAGCATCGCGCACTACCGGAAGCCCCTCGATATTGAGCGGCCCGCGCCCGATACCTTCATACGGTTCATCACGGTGTCCAATGCCGAAATGCAGAGTATCACCGACCACCTTGTCGGCATCGAAGCATCCCACCGAGCATCCGGTAATAAGCGAGAGCAAATTGCCGGTATCTACAATAGCATTGACAGTATACAGCCCGAGCCCTCGCACAATCCGTCGCATCAGCTGTTCCTGCGACGGCCTGTATCGATTGGGATCTTTACCGCATACCTTGTACGCGGCTCGTGTGGCTGCTATGGCAGGTATACGGTTGATCATTTCGACAGAGTATCGTCCGGCGAGCCTGTCGCAAAGTGAAAGCATCTCCGCAGCCAGTTCTTCAGAAGTGGGTGAATTATTTACGCGGGCTTCAATAAGAAGCCCGCGGTAATCAGGAAGTCTGCCGGCGATATCGGCGTCAATTAAGTATTCCATATAGGCACTGTAAAGTCACAGACTCTTTCTATTCCTCCGAAATATCAGGTACAGCGGCGATGCTGAGATTATGCCCTTTGATAAACCGAATTATTGCATTCTTCTCAGGTGAATCCTCCACATCGATTTCTATGCGTCTCACGGCATTGTAGGTGGAAGTATTGCTGAGGTAAACATGTCTGTATGCCTTGGCGATCTCATCGATTGACTCGTCGCTGCGTCCTGCACGTTTCAGCACGAATGCGTTGACTCCGGCATACTTGATAGGGTTGTGTGCCATAATGACAAACGGAGGCACGTGATTATTTACACGGCATCCACCCTTGACGAGGACCCAGTCTCCGACATCGCAACCCTCGTGGACCAACGCATTGGAGGAGAAAATAGTATAGTCGCCTACCTTGACATCACCGGCGATTTTTACGGCATTTCCGAGCACACAATATTCTCCGATAATAGAATCGTGTCCTATGTGTGACTGCGCCATGATAAAACTATTGTTTTTGATGACCGTACGTCCGCCGGGATGTATGCTGCGGTTGATGATGACATGCTCGCGGATAGTGTTGTTGTCACCGATTTCCACATAGCTGTCTTCCCCCTTCCATCTGAAATCCTGAGGAGAGGCAGCGATGATGCTGCCCTCGAAGATTCGGTTGTTTTTGCCGATACGTGCGCCGGGTCTTATGACCGCTCCGGAGCGGATTTCGCATCCGTCCCCGACTACGGTATTGGCG
Organism: uncultured Sangeribacter sp.; assembly: GCA_964431295.1. Classification (GTDB taxonomy): domain Bacteria; phylum Bacteroidota; class Bacteroidia; order Bacteroidales; family Muribaculaceae; genus Lepagella. Next base: position 5,215 of record CAYSJG010000093.1, read on the forward strand.
TCGATGAATGCGAAAGGCTCCACCACTATATTGTCACCCAGCTTGGCCTCCGGGTGCACATACGCGAGATTAGAGATTTTATTCATGATATTTCAGGGATTGAATGTTACAGTATTATCTGCCTCCACCGGTGGCTTGATATAGTTCAATCAGGGCAGTCACCTTATTATGCCAGCAGGCGAGACTTGCGAGCTGCGCCTGCAGGAGACCGCTACGCGCCGTAAGCACCTCGAGATATGTGGTGGACTGTCCGAAGGAGAGGAGTTCCTCAGTATATTCCACCGAGTGTTCGAGAGCTTCGACCTGCTTCTCTATCTGGAGCCGTTTTTCGTGGTTTTTACGATATTTCACGAGCGCGTCGCTAACTTCAGCCGAAGCGTTGAGCACACTGTATTCAAAATTATTGAGCGCGATCTGCTGCGAAGCCTTGGCAGCCTGGAGAGTGGCGATATTCTGCCCTCTGGAGAAGATCGGCGCAGTGAGCGATCCGGCGAGCTGTATAAACCATTTGCCGGGGTTGGAGACAAACGATCCGAGAAGATTTGTAAAACCTCCCTGCGCCGATATGACAAGCGATGGATAGAAATTGGCTCTTGCGCTGTTGGTCTGATAAAATGCGGCCGCAAAACCTCTCTCAGCGGCTCTGACATCCGGTCTTGCCGCGAGATAGCTCACAGGAATACCTTCCACAATCTGCGCAGGTATGTCAAAGTCAAGACTGGAGGAGACAGCCCAGGTCTGAGGATAAGTATTAAGCAGAAGTGACATAGTGTTCTGCGTCTGATGTATCGACTCTTCGAGATCCGGGATAGAGGCGAGTATGCTGTAATAATTAGCTTCGCTCTGCGCCACAGCGGCGGCATTGACGAGACCCGCCTCCTTCATAAGCTTCATAGAGGCTACCTGGTCGGCCCAAATCTCAGAGGTGCGGCGTGTAAGGTCAAGCTGCTGATTGAGCATTACAAGCGCATAATAAGTGGATGCTACTCCGCAGATGATGCGTGACTGTGCGGCCTGACGATAGTCTAAAGCCTGATCGAATCCGGCTTGTGCTCCCCGCTTGCGGTTGAGTATCTTGCCAAACGCGTCGATCTCCCAGCTGAGCTGCAGAGGTATGGTATATGACCAGTCCATTTTTTTACCGCCATAAGATGCCGAGCCACCGTTAGGAGCGAGAGCGAGGGCGGGGAAGTAGCTCAGTTTGGCACCCTTGAGTTGCGCCGCTGCTATGTCGACATTTAGCGTGGCGTTGTTGAGATCCTTGTTGTTGTGAAGCGCTGTCTCGATAAGCGACTGCAGCTGCGGATCGGTAAACACTTCTCTCCACCCGAGATAGGGGAGAGAAGTAGAGTCGGGAGTCTCCTCCAGGGCTCGGCGATAGTCGTTGACTATCGCGTTGTCCTGAGGAAGTTGGTATTTCTGATAGATGTTGCAGCTTGAAAGCGCGATCGAAAGCGCCGCAGCCATCAGAGGCAATGCTGCAATTCTCTTGATTATCATATTATTATTCTTGCTAAGAAGTTATTTTTTGAAAGTATATTGCTCAATTTCGGACGACAGTTTGGAATTATCCTTGTCTGTCCACTTCGGGGGAGTGATCTTCTCCTGAATTTTCTGGAATATAACAAAGATAGCGGGCACGAAGAGCACCTGAAGAATCATGCCGATGAGCATACCTCCTACCGCGCCTGTGCCGAGCGTACGGTTGCCGTTGGCACCGGCCCCGGTAGCGAACATAAGAGGCAGCAGACCGATAATCATGGCAAGCGACGTCATGAGGATAGGACGCAGACGAGCCACAGCGCCTCGTATGGCGGAGTTGACGACACTCATACCTGTGCGTCGGCGTTCAAGAGCGAACTCGACGATAAGTATGGCATTCTTGGCCAGCAGACCGATAAGCATGATAAGCGCAATCTGAAGGTAGATATTATTGTCGATTCCAAACAGCTGAGCGAATATGAATGTACCCATAAGTCCGAAGGGCACAGAGAGAATCACAGCCCAAGGCACAAGATAACTCTCATACTGCGCGGAGAGAAGCAGATATACGAAGAGAAGCACAAGTCCGAAAATAATAGCAGTCTGCGAGCCGGACTGAGCGGCTTCCTCACGTGTGATGCCCGAGAACTCATATCCAAATCCCGAGGGGAGCGTCTGCGCGGCAGTCTCCTCGATAGCTCTGATAGCGTCACCCGACGATACCCCCTTTGCGGGGCTGCCGGTGATGGATATGGATGTAAACATATTGAATCTTGTGATCACATCAGGACCGTATACGCGCGTAAGCTTGACGAAATTGTCAATCGGAGCCATGTCGGCACCGTTGCGCACCTTGATTTTCTTCAGTGTCTCGGGACTGACGCGCGCATCGGGAGTAGCCTGCATCATCACACGGTAGAGCTTTCCGAAGCGGTTGAAGTTGGAGACATACATACCGCCGTAATACCCCTGCAGAGCCTGGAGTATGGCATTCTGTGTGAGACCGGCCTGTTTCACCTTCGCCACGTCTATCTCTACAAGATACTGCGGGAATGTGGGATTGAATGTCGAATATGCCATCTGAATTTCCGGACGCTGATTGAGCGCAC
>CAYSJG010000094.1:0-7804 GCA_964431295.1 uncultured Sangeribacter sp.
AGCCCGCTATGCTCCTTCACCTGCAAGGCCAAATATGACCGAAATCTGCGACCCCCTGCGTTAACATTTTTTGTGGGATGGGGTCTTAAATATTTTCGCCGTTTCGACTGATAATTCTATCATGGATACATGCCACGGTTCATTTTTTGGCGGCACATATCGGACAAAGGCCTGTATATAGCAGAGTGGCATCATGGATTTCATAACCTTCCGGCAATGTTGTATCTGCTGATATCATCAACGACTCAAGGCAAATGGTCGCGCCGCATTTTTTACAATGAAAATGTGGATGACGGTCGGTATGCAGATGAGTTGTATCATGCCCTTCATCTCTACAAATTTCATATTTGACACTTCCCGTACCGTCTTCAAGAGAGTGGACGATGGCCCTCTCTGCAAACAAAGCGAGAGTGCGGGTAATGCTGCTGCGATCCACACTCTCTAAAATATCTTCAATCTGCTGTCCGCTCAACGGGGCCTTAGCCTCTTCAAGCGTTCTTAAAATCAATTTCCGCACCGGTGTCTCGCGCAGACCGGTCCGTTGCCATATGGATTGTTCGGAGTCAGAAGTCATGCAAGAATGCATGGTGCAATCTATTTGATCAGCGTAAGGAATTCATCCCTGAGCTTGGGATCATCTACAAACTTTCCGGTGTATTCAAAAGTGACGGTATCACTGTTCTGCTTTTCTACGCCGCGCATTTTCATACAGAGATGCTGTGCGCGACAGGATACAATCACACCGTCATTAGGGAGAGCTTCACTGAGCAGGCTGCAAACCTCTGCAGTAAGCCGCTCCTGCACCTGAAGCCGGCGGGCAAAGCAATCCGCAACACGCGCCAGCTTGGAGAGACCAAGTATTTTACCTTTGGGTATATACCCTACGGAAATAGTGCCGAAGAATGGAAGGATATGATGCTCACACATGCTGTAAAATTCGATATCCTTGACTATTACCATCTTCGATCCGTCATGCTGAAATATAGCCTTACGGGCTATGGCAAGCGGATCGAGCGTATATCCGGCCGTGATATCAAGGAGCGCCTTAGCGGCGCGTACGGGAGTTTTCACAAGTCCCTCGCGTTCGGGATCTTCACCGATGAGCTTCAGGATTTCGCGATAATGATACGCTATCTGCTCGGTCAGCTGCTCGTTATGTATCTCTTTACGTGACATTACTTAATAATTGTAATCTGGCATTTCACCACGCGCATTTCATTGGCAAATGACGGGAAAGCTCTTTTGAGCTGCTCCAATGCATTGGCAGCTTCTGACGCTGTACGGAAATTGCCGACACGACAATACCAGTTGGGTGATGAGGAGAAGGTGTATACCTGACCACGATAACGTGGAAATTTTGCCAGAATAGCATTGCCTCTGGCCTTGGCACGACTCTCAAGAGAGTGCTGGTTGCGACCGTCGAAAAAGACCTGTATGCGATATCCCTGTCCCTTATTGATGCCCGGGCGGTGTCCCTGCCTGTCGCCCGAAGACTTCTTATGGACCTCCGGAGGGGTGAGCACACGCTCCCTCAGATCATCGTCAATGATAATCTCTACCGCACCGTTGGACTCGGACATTATACGCTCTATGGCGTCGGAACGCTGATCCGCATCCTGCTGGTCATTGGGCGATTGTGCTGACGACGGTAGCACCGTCGCCAGCATTATCGTCAGTGTAATATAAGATCTTCTGATATTCATCAATATGTCATGATGAAGAATGTAGTATCTGCAATCAGTCGAATGCCTCGATGATGCCCATGAAGCTGTCAGCCTTAAGGGCCGCTCCGCCGATGAGGCCACCATCCACATCAGGCTTGGCGAAGAGCTCGCGGGCGTTGCCGGGCTTGCAGCTTCCACCGTAGAGGATTGAGCAGTCGTCAGCCACCTGCTTGCCATACTTCTCCTCGATAGTCTTACGAATATGCGCGTGCATATCCTGTGCCTGGTCGGCGGTGGCAGTCTTGCCGGTGCCGATAGCCCATACGGGCTCGTAGGCGACTATGATTTTGCCGAAGTCAGCTGCATCGAGGCTGAAGAGAGCCTCAACCTGCGAAGCCACGACTTCGTTAAAAGTACCGTTTTCGCGCTCCTCAAGCACCTCACCCACGCAGAAGATAGGAGTAAGTCCGTTGGCGAGAGCGAGCTTTGTCTTGGCGAGAAGCTGCTCATTGTTTTCGCCGAAGTACTGACGACGCTCGCTGTGTCCGAGAATTACATACTGTGCACCTGTAGATTTCACCATAGAGGCACTTACCTCACCGGTATAGGCGCCCTTCTCATGCTCGGAGCAGTTTTCAGCACCAAGTCCTACGACGGAAGGCTCAAGCACAGCATTGACGGATGTGAGGTGAGTGAAAGGCACACATACAATCACATCGCAGTTTTTCTTACGTCCCTCAAGCAGAGAGTTGACCTCGTTGGCAAGTTCCACACCCTCTTCGAGGGTAGTGTTCATTTTCCAGTTGCCTGCAACAATGTTTTTACGCATAATTTCTTAAGATTTTTACGACAGAATCGATGATTCCGTCTTCAAACCACAAAATTAACAAAATTCCGCCACATGCGCAATAGTGGAGGCATCAAGTCCAGATGCATTTTTCAGACTTCTATACGCGGCCATATCACCAATAATTCGTAAATTTGTATTCTGAGACCCCTTCCACATAACTGTCATCGCAAGGGCGACCGATAACTATCTGTTGAATTTGAACACTGGCTTATGATTCAAGAGTTGCAACTCAGGCTGTCGCCGGAAGAGGCCGCATCAGAGAATATTCTGTACAGCCGTGCCGCCTCATCTCTGCAGATTTCAACTGCCGACATACATGACCTAAGAGTGGTACGCCGCTCCATTGACAGCCGACGCCGCGCCATTATCATCAATCTGACGGTGGCCGTGGCATGGGGCAATGACCTCTCGGCAATAGAGCCGCACACACCCGAGATATTCCCGCCTCTGCCGACAGATGCACCGGAGGCTGTAGTTGTGGGCGCCGGGCCTGCAGGCCTATTTGCGTCTCTACAACTGATCAGCAAGGGGATACGTCCGATATTGCTTGAACGGGGAAAGGATGTGGACAGCCGGCGTCTGGACATAGCCCGTCTCAACAGGACCGGAGAGGTGGACAAAGACTCCAACTATTGCTTCGGCGAAGGTGGCGCGGGCACATTTTCTGACGGCAAACTTTTCACGCGCTCAAAAAAGCGTGGCGACAACCTGCGCGTAATGCGCCTGCTCGTGGACCACGGCGCTTCGGATACGATCCTTGCTGATTCGCATCCACATATAGGAAGTGACCGCCTGCCACACATTATCAAGTCCATACGCAAGACCATAGAAGCTTGTGGAGGCGAGGTCCATTTTTCCACACGCGCAGAGTCACTGATTATCGAACAGTGTTCCGCTCCTCAAGACCACAATACTGCCGGGCCGGATAAAAAAGCATTGAAAGCCTGCGGTGTACGTATTGCCGGAGGAAAGGAGATAAGAGGAGAAGGCGTAATACTCGCCAACGGACATTCAGCAAGAGATTTCCTGCGCTCCCTGTATGCACAAGGGGTAGAGATGCAGCCCAAAGGATTCGCAATGGGAGTGCGTCTGGAGCATCCTTCCAAAACGATTGACTGCATACAATATCACAATCCCGAGGGGAGGGGAGAATGGCTTCCTGCCGCGGAATACAATTTTGTGGCCCAAAGCGAAGAGCGCGGTGTCTACAGCTTCTGCATGTGTCCCGGAGGGGTAGTGGTGCCTGCAGTATCCGCACCGGGCGAGGCTGTGGTCAACGGCATGTCGGCTTCAAGCCGTTCGGGCAAATGGAGTAATTCCGGGATGGTGGTGGAGATACGCCCCGAAGACGCATCAGAGCTGAGCATGCAGCTCGGCACTTCCCGACCGGAAGGCACATTCGCCCTGATGGATATTCAGGAGAAGCTCGAACAGCGCTTCTATCTGGCGGCCGGCGAGACATTAAAGGCTCCGGCTCAGCGCATGACCGATTTTGTAAACGGAAAATCATCCGCGACACTTCCCTCCAGTTCGTATGTCCCGGGACTCATTGCGTCACGTGTAGACAAACTGCTGCCGCCCTTTATTTCAGAGAGACTGCGTGATGGATTCAGGATTTTCGGGAGACGCGCCAAAGGGTTTCTTACAGCCGAAGCCACCGTGATAGGTCTGGAAAGCCGCACCTCTTCGCCCGTGCGTCTGCCCCGTGACAGAGAGTCTATGTGCCACACCGGAATCGAAGGCCTTTATCCTGCCGGTGAAGGTGCTGGATATGCCGGAGGCATTATATCGGCGGCCGTCGACGGTATGCTCTGCGCCTCCGCGCTTGCAGATGCCCTCATATCAAAGAGAGTGAGTAGAAAAAGATAGACCCAGTGTCATAAAATTTCCGGATATTATTATCTTACAATTTTGCAAAACCCGAAATGAGCAGAATATTAAATATAGAGACATCCTCTAAGATATGCAGCGTAGCCGTGACTAAAGACGGCATGATCGAATATCATATCGAATCCGAAGGGGAAATGGAACACGCCAAATTACTTGGGCCCTATGTGGAGAAGGCACTCGCGGACACCGCGCGACGTGACGGCAAACTGGATGCCGTGGCAGTTAGCGCAGGGCCAGGCAGCTATACCGGCCTGCGAATCGGCATGTCGTTTGCCAAGGGTCTATGTTTTGCGCAGGATATACCCCTGATAAGTGTGCCCACACTCGAGATACTTGCAGTCAAGGCGATGTTTGGCCTGCGCGAAGCCGAAGGTGACGAGATTATAATTCCTCTTATAGACGCACGCCGCATGGAGGTGTATACCGCAGCATACGATTTCGCACTGACGGAGAGGCTAAAGCCACAGCCCATGATCCTTGATGAAAATTCATTCGCGGATCTTCTCTCCACACACAAATGCCTCTTTATAGGGGATGGTGCGACCAAGGCTCAGACAGTCATCAAGAGTCCCAACGCGCTCTTTCTCACCAATGCCATGCCGCTCGCCATCGACATGACCGCACTGTCAGAGAGAGCGTTCAGACGCGAAGACTTCGCAGATACGGCCTACGCAGTGCCTCTCTATTTGAAAGAGTACCAGGCCACGATTGCGAAAAACAAAGTACTCTCCGGACTATAAGAGGGGCCAAGTATGGCTATAAGGGAATATCGGAATATGCTGAAATATGCTATTCACAATTTGCGAAATCGGCTACTTTTCGCTAATTTTGACAAATAATGTATACCAACGACAAAAACAATCAGATGACGGAACAAAATCCGGGGCCGCTCAATGACCGGCCGACTCCGAGCGAGATGACCTTCATCCCCTACAATACAGGCATGCCTCGAATGAAGTTGCCGGAATATGGCCGCAATATCCAGAACATGGTGGATTATTGCGTTGAGATCTCTGACCGTGAAGAACGCACAGCCTGCGCTTACGGCATCGTCGGCGTCATGAGCACCCTCTTCCCCAAGGAGATAGGGGAGCAGGGAGATCTTAAGAAATTCTGGGATCACATCAACATAATGTCTAATTTCAAACTCGACATAGATTTCCCGGTAGAGGTCATCACCGCCGAGAGTGCGAATCCCAAGCCTGAGAGACTCGCATATTCTCACGGCCGCATGCGTTACAACCATTACGGACGTTCGCTTGAAGGGATGGTGAAGATAGTGGCCGATATGGAAGAGGGGGAGGAGCGTGATGCGCTCATCAACATGTGTGCCCATCAGATGAAAAAGATGCTTATCGCGCATAATCCCGAAGGTGTGGACAATGCCCGTGTGCTCAAGGACCTGTATGACTTCTCGGATGGTAAAATCAATCTTGATCCGCAGAATTATATTCTACACGAGTTTCGCGACATCACCCCGGTGAAATCGTCTAAAAATAAGAAGAAGAAAAACAAACTCTACTGAGCATGAGCAGTTTTATAGTAGAAGGAGGCCATAAACTGCAAGGGTCATTACGTCCTCAGGGAGCAAAAAACGAAGCTCTGGAGGTGATCTGCGCCACTCTGCTGACCGATCAAAAGGTGACTATCGGCAATCTGCCGGACATCCTCGATGTGCGCAATCTCATCGGTCTTCTGGCCGATATGGGTGTAAAAGTAAGATATCTGGATGCGAACACCTGCGAATTTCAGGCTGACAATATAGATATATCATATATAGAGAGTCCGGCCTATTATAAGAAGGCGGCCTCACTGCGCGGCTCGGTGATGATAATCGGTCCGCTGCTTGCCCGCTTCGGCAAGGTAAATTTACCGAAACCGGGCGGAGACAAAATCGGTCGCCGACGTCTCGACACACATTTTTCGGGTCTTGTGTCGCTCGGTGCGAAGTTTGACTACGACTTCGGCAAGCACGCCTACCGCATCACAAGCGATGGCAGACTTCATGGCCGATATATGCTGCTTGACGAAGCATCCATCACCGGCACAGCCAACATAGTGATGGCCGCAGTGCTCGCCAAAGGCACCACAACGATCTACAACGCGGCCTGCGAGCCTTATATCCAGCAGCTCTGCAAGATGCTTATCTCAATGGGCGCCAGAATAGAAGGAATCGGCAGCAATCTGCTGACCATCCACGGAGTGGAGACACTCTCCGGCACATCCCATGAGTGTCTGCCGGATATGATAGAGGTGGGGAGCTTTATCGGTATGGCCGCAATGACCGGTTCGCGTATGACCATAGAGCACGCCGGAGTGTCACAACTCGGCATTATGCCGGACGCTTTCCGGCGTCTGGGGGTTAATCTCACCTTTACCGACAATGACAGCATTCTTATCCAACAGGATGAGATCTACGAGATAGAGACATTTATCGACGGCTCCATAATGACTTTCGCCGATGCGCCGTGGCCCGGTCTGTCGCCTGACTTGCTGAGTATATTCCTTGTGGTGGCCACTCAGGCCAAAGGCAGCGTGCTGATACATCAGAAGATGTTTGAATCCAGACTTTTCTTTGTAGACAAGCTCATAGATATGGGGGCACGCATCATACTCTGCGATCCACACAGGGCGGCTGTGATAGGCAGCGGTAAGTTCAACTCTTTATGGGGCACTGATATGGTGTCGCCCGACATACGCGCCGGCATAGCCATGCTTATTGCCGCCCTCGGCGCCAAGGGTACAAGCCGCATTCAAAATATCAACCAGATAGACCGCGGATATGAAAATATCGAGAAGCGCCTGACCTCGCTCGGCGCTAAAATCATCCGCGTAGACGACTGATTGCAGTATATGATCATAGAAGAGCAGATAATAAAGGGCGGCGCATTTGTCAAAACCCACGGACTTAACGGTGAACTGAATATCATCTCAGATTACCCGACAAATATCTACGAAGAAGATGTACCGCTTATAATTGATATGGACGGTCTCTACGTACCCTTCTTTATCTCCGGCATCCGCGCCCGCAAGACTTTCGGATGTGTCATAAAACTGCAGGACATCGACTCCAAGGAGGAAGCGGACGTATTTACAGGCAAGGATTTCTATCTCCTTCGGACATGGGTAGCTGAAAAATTGGAGGTCGAAGTCGATGAACTTGAACAAGAGATTGAACTTGTGGGTTATACTCTTGAAGACGTCAATCACGGAGTCATAGGGATAATCGAAGATATCGATGATTCCAACGTCAATATACTGATGAAGGTACTCGCCAAGGATGAAGATGGAAATGATAAAGAGATACTTCTCCCTCTGCATGAGGACTTCATACAGAGGGTGGACGATGCCGGCAAGAGACTGATAACTCAACTCCCGGATGGCTGTTTGGATATCAATT
>CAYSJG010000095.1:0-7757 GCA_964431295.1 uncultured Sangeribacter sp.
ACGATGAAAGACTTGCCGGCGACTCCGACACTGTTTCTGCGAAACTTAAGATGCTTTTGTCTAAGATATTTGCGGTGAAAAAGAAATTTTTGGGTTCTAAATGATGCGGTAATTTTATCATTCCGTAATTTTTGAATGGCAGAGCTCCCACGTAAAGAAGTAAATCGAATTTACCTTTCTCTTTTTTGACAATATATTTAATTGCCTTGCAAAAATTTTTAGCGGATTTTATTCCGACGTCGATTAAAAACGCTGTCCTTATCCCTTCGTGATTTTTGATTTTATAATAAAACTCGCAGCCATCAATTATCCCTTGACTGTAGACTCCGTCCATACACTTATATCTGGTCTTATTGTAAGAGTCGTCATCCTTGGCGATATTGAATTTATGAATCCGGGAGGACGCAAACATTGTTGCAACGGACAGTCGAATATTGCAGAATAAACGTGACAGCGGGTTGAGAGGCGTCAATTCTTTTTTTATTCCGCCAACATTGAAAGGAAGGCAATACGTGGACAGTTTGTCTACATCCTTCAGGAATTTAATGGCAGTTATCAAAGGATGAGCATTGTCGTTAGGGAATCCTATCACTATACTAAATCCGTCCTGTTTATATCTGCCGAACGCTGTCTTCATCAACTCATAGTAATTTTCGATACCGCGATGAGTCTGCTCAATCATGGTGTCAATGTTGCAGATTACTTTGATCTTTTGACCATTGACAATGTAATAGCTTGGTATTCCGGCATTATGGCCAACAATAGTTCCGTCGCAAATAAACAAGGTATGATAAGCGAATCCGAATGGATTTTGCACATTTTGATTGATGAATTGCTCTATTGTGCGATTCTTGTCAAATGTCCGGTTAAATAGAGATAGAATCTGTTGACATTCGTTATCGGAAAGCTCAACAGTTTTCTTTACGAGGAATTCCACCATTATTATAAAGTTTTGGTCAAACGGCTTACAGACGATTATAAACTGATTTTCAGCTTTCTTCTGATGTCTATGGTACCGCCTCGACAGAATTATTTGCAATGTAGTATTGTAGCTCCCCAGCTTAGTCCCACTCCAAAGCCGGCAAGCACAATTTCGCCGTGAAGTTTATCTTGCTTCATAGCTTCACATAGCGCAATCGGAATGGTATTGGATACGGTATTGCCTACCTGTTCCATAAAAGTGAAGAATTTGTCTTTGCTAATCCCTATTGCCTTACGCAGGTAATTAATCATGTATTTGTTGGCCTGGTGAAATATCCATAGATCGATATCATCAATGGTTTTATGTTCTTTTTTAAGAAGGTCGGATACCATTTTGTCAACCACATCGGCGGCAAAGTTAAATATGGCGGCACCATTCATGTACAGATAGTCGTCTCTGATGATATTGCCATTGCTGTCAGTGCTACTTTTGCCGGTAGCAAGCGGATGGCGGGCACCGCCGGTGCGAACAATCAGCGTATCGGCCCCCGACCCATCCGAGCCAAGTACAAAATTTCCTATTTCAGCAATGCCACCATCATCATTCGAAATAAGAGTTGCTGAGGCTGCGTCACCGAAAATTGTAATGTTTCCTTTATCTTTCGGATGTATATATTTTGAATATGTTTCTGCCGTTATCAGCAGGACGTTGTGAGCGATATCAGCGGCAATCAATCCTTTTGCAACTGCAAGTCCGTACTCATATCCCGAGCATCCGAGATTGAAGTCAAAAGCTCCACATTCCACGGAAAGTCCGAGTTTGTTTTGGAGCAGACATGCAGTAGAGGGCAGCTTGTAATCAACGCTTTGAGAACATAGTAAAATAAAGTCTATTTTCTCGCGATGATCTGGTAAGCGGGACAATAACCGTTGAGCAGCATTGTATGCAAGATCGGCTGATGTCTCTTCAGGGGCGGATATATGTCGGGATGCTATCCCCACTTTTGACGCGATTTTCTCGGCATCCCATTCAGGAAATCTTTCTGCGATTTGGCTATTGGTAAGAGTTGCAGACGGCAGATAATATTCTATCGCTTTAATAAAAGCACGTTTATTCATTTTCGTAAAAATAGTGTTAGTTTCTTAATTTAAGGTATATCCTCCGTCAATCAGCAGGGAGGATCCGGTAATCCAACTCGCGGCATCTGACAAAAGGAAATTTGCGGAATACGCCACATCCTGAGGTCTGCCATATCTTTTGAGGGGATAGCGTTTCTTGTCGGCTTCTATTAAATCGGAATCTGCCGTGCAATCATCGAGCATGGGTGACTCAATCATCCCCGGCACTATGGTATTAACTCGTATTTTTCGCGGAGCCAGTTCCAGTGCTATTGCCTTGGAAAATCCTTCCAAAGCCCCTTTTGTAGCTCCGTATAACGAACCTCCGAGATATGCGCACTTCACACCGGAAATTGATGAGATGATCACAATTGAAGCATCTTTAGCCAATTTATGGTTTTGGACCAGGGTTCTGATTAATCTGATTGCCGAGAAGCAGTTGGTTGCAAACAGATGATTCATATCTGATTCATCTGAAAACTTAAGCAGTTTTGTTTCAACAATGCCTGCGCAGCACACCAACCCATTGAGTGCAGGAAGCGATAGAACCAAACTATTCAATTCTGATTCAGAAGTGAGATCCGCAGGTATAAGAATGTGATTTCCGGTCGCCAAAGAAGAGAGGGTTTCCTTAAGGCGAGCTTTATTGCGGCCTGTGATGATGCAGTTGGCCTCTGCCGAAGCACAAATCTCAGCAACGGCGCGTCCTATACCGGAGGACGCGCCGGTGATGAGAATGTTCTTTTCCGTAAGTGCGAACCCGTTGTGCATTATTGTTTTGACGACACAAGGTTAAACAGATCTTCGATAGTGCTGGCGTTTCTCAGCTCTGAGAAGGTGATGACGACGCCATACTTCTTTTCTGTCATGTTTAACACTGCCAGACCAGTCAGGCTGCTCCATTCTTCAAGTTGACGGAAATTTGTCGAAGGCTTGAACGCTTCCGGTTCGGTTTCATCGAATTGATCAGCAAAATTTGCGATATAATCCTGTATTTCCATATGATTGATATTAAGTCTTGTATGTTATTAATTTTCTTGTATTATCTGCCGGTAAAGATGAATATACCTGCGATACATATCTTTTTCATCGTAGTTTGCGTGAACATGATTGAAACATGTCTTTGTGAATTTATCAGCATCTGCTTCCTTGATTTTTTTGATATATTCATAAGCATCGGTGTAATCGCGGTCATTTGCGACATAGCCGGTGCCTTCTCCTATGAGATATGGCGGGGCGGAGTTGTTGTATACAACGACCGGAGTTCCGCATGACATAGCTTCCAAAACAGTCAGTCCAAATGTTTCAGCTTGTGAGAAACTGACAAATACATTGGCCCGGGAATATGCCTGAGCCAATTCTTTGGTAGAAGCGATGCGTTTAAGGCCTATTATGTTGTCCGGCAAGTGTGCTATGATATTCTCATTTACACCTATCAAAAGAATCTTTTCATCCGGTGCGATAATGTGGCTTAATGCGATGAAATCACTGAGCCCCTTCCCCTGGTTCCATTGTGATGCGACTCCGAGAATTATGAAATCCTTGTTGTCAATTTTCGGATGACTGAATCCGGCAGTTGGCTTGAAAATCGCGGTGTTAACCCCGTTGGATATGTATGTATGAGGTTTATCTTTCAAGAACGATTTTGGTAAAAAACTGTCTACCCACTTTGACACGCAGACAATGTAAAGATTTTTTGCATTCGAGAAAACCTCCTTTTTTTTATGATAATTACGGAACGAATAATCTATCCATGATGCGGGATAATTCCTATGCTGAGGACAATGATTGCATTCACTAATCCATTTATCGCATTTCATTGTGCTGAAATGATAGCAATGTCCTGTGATTGCCCAGAAATCGTGGAATGTCCAAACTACTTTTATGTCAGTACAATTTAAGTAGTTGAAAAGTATTTCATAATTCAATACATATCCATGGATATTATGAAGATGAATAATGTCAGGATTTATCCGTTGAATTTCTGATATTAAATAATTGGTAGCCTTTCTCATGCCAAGTCCGGCTCTGTCCAAAAGTCTTGTTTCAAGTACAGCCCATAAAACATCAAATTTACTCCCGATTTTGATCAGGTGGGATTCACTTGTATCAGCGATTCTTGAATATGCGATATGAGTCTCCCATCCAATAGATTTAGCGGCGCGATTTATACCTTCGGCTATGCGGCCGGTAGATCCCCAATTGGCAGAGGCATTTATTTGGAGCACTGTAGGCATATCAGTTCTCTCTTATTTATAATGTCTTCTTTGTGTAATATGAGCAAGTACTTCAAGTCCTCCATGGATGATTGCCTTAAATCGTGAGGGGGAGCTGTCTTGTACCAGATTGCGATGAAGAATTCCTTTCACGTCGGTTATAGATCCCGGGACACTGATGAAAAACTTCGTATAGCCTGCTTCTCTTGATTTTTCTAATATTTTCGATGAGTATAATCCGCACGGGTAGCAAATCGCATCTATCTCGGTATTGAGTTCCTTTGAAAGTATTCTTTTCGACTCTTGAAGCTCAAAGTCCAAATTCGCGTCATCTTCTTGTGTCAGTATAGTATGAGAATTTGTGTGGCTTTGGAAATTAAATCCAAGCTTGGCGAGAGTCTTTATCTGTTGCCAAGAGAGATACGCATCCTTTCCGATTAATGATGGAGAAATGAAAATAGTGGGATATATGTCATTTGCAATCAGAAAATCCTTGGTATCCCATATTCCCTTCCACCCATCGTCGAGGCATATGGCAATTTCTCGATTGTTTTCAGGGATGTTTCTGACTATTTTGAAGTTTTGAGACTTTATGATATCGAGGTGTTGTTTGAAGAGTTGTAATGATGTGCCCATAGGGGTATACTGCCTTTTGTCATATATGTCATGATAGTATATGATTTTAGGCGCAGTATTCCCTGCCACACATGCATAAAGTCTGATTAATATAGTCTTTATAAGCTCTTTCATTTCAGTATCCTTTTGGCTATAGGTCTCAGGTATGTCTTGGCCATCTTCAGCAATATTTTAGTTTGCCCGGAAACTGTTTTGGAATAATTGAAACTGTATAACAACCCTAATTCGGGCTTGAAATTTTTTATTTTATAATCATATACGCCCCTCCCGAAATTGATTTCAAAATGCTTGTCGAGATTTTGGCTTTTCTGGATTATATATCTGAAATTATTCCAGAGATTATATTTAGAATCTGTATAGAGAATGACCCAGCGCACGGACATGTCGTTGTTGGAGAATATCATTCCGGCAGATACAGGGATGTGTTCCTTTTCCAGTAATGCAATTTCAAGAATTCCGGTTTCATAGCACTGCTGCACAAACGTCCAGAATGAAGCAGGATATGATTCTTTCGTTCTCAGTCCATGATTTTCCATATACTGAGATAAATATTTTAGTTTTTGCAATGGAAAAGATTGAGATGATGCTCTATAAATATTTAAATCGTATATTTGAGATTTTGATTTTATCTTTTTCAGCTTTTTTATTTTTTCGCTGTTTAAATTCACGAAATTGTCAAAAATATTATCGGTCGGTTTGCAAATTAGGTAGGAATATGCATTAATATTGAATATGGAGGCCTCTTTCAAATATGTCTTGAGATAAGAAAGTAATGGCGATGCGCTTCTGATATTGTCCAACCTTACCGTCTTTATATTTTTGTCTGCCAAGATATGATTGGCGATTTCCGAAAAGATGTGGTGGTTATTTGCCTTTAAGTCAATGAGCGGTTCGCAATAATCCGTGCCTCTATCGTTGATGAATTTTAACTCCCCATTTTTTAGACATGTAGGGAAAATTCCCTCGATTTCATTATAAGCGTTCTTGTAGCACAGAATATACAGAGTAGACCCAAAATTTTCAAACTCGTATTTAAATGCTATTTTGTTATATTCAAGTGATTGGAAAGGGGTGCATTCGCAGCTGTCATATAATTCTTCCCAGTCTTTTCCAATGGATGCAAAATCAGAGTATGTTTCGATCATAGCTGTATTGTAAAGAACTTGAATAGCATTTAGAGAGAATAAGGAAGCAGGCGAAACTTGTACGATAGGAGAATAGCACCGTGGATGAAATTACCCATAAGAAAATCAGCACTGCAAGAATATTGATACCTCTAAGACTACTGAATATTTTAAGGATGTAGATAAAATAGATGCCGAGAAAGAGATATCCGTAAATATAGATTGCATTACCCCATTCGGAGTCAAATTGTGAGAATGGCGTATGATACACCGAGCGGATAGAATCTATATCGAAATTGCCCACGAGTATCTGCCTTACTTCGTAGACTAGGTTTATATAATATTTGAAGTGGTCTACCTTAATCCAGATACTGCCCTCATCTACCTCGGTTCCAGAGGATAAATCGAACATTCTAAACTCCGATGCCAGCACGGAAGAAAGTAGCGAGAATAACAGGTAGGCTAACGATAAAGAGAGAATGATTCTAAATAAAGAGATATCAGGCTTTTTGAGTATTATCAACATCAGAATGAGAGTCGTAAAAATGATGACAAAGCCTGTACGGCTACCTGCGAGCAAGGTGGAAGTGGAGATGATAGTCCAGAACGGGAGTTGTCGCCAAAATCTCTTTTTATAGTTTTCGATGGCAAATATTACCGTGCATAGAGAAATGTATTTCATACATTGATTAGAATTATGAAATAATCCTCCGAATCGTATTCTTTGCAAATCACTTAACGATTGGGCCTGAGCAGACTTCTCATACAAAAAATCTGCGGTTTCCGAAATATTGTCACCCGTGTATGGATAAAATTTGTCAATCAGATTTATGACGGAACCGATATCTAACAGATACGCCAGTTGCGACAACAGAATAACCCCGGTAATGATATAAAGATAGATATTTCGGAATTTTAAATTGCCGATATACGGGAAGAATAACAGAATCTCCGAAATGTAGATACCCCTGATAATTGATTTGGAATCAATAGGTATTCCGTACAACAGGTTCCAAATCAGCGATATCACGATTATTGCCACCAATACCATCTTGATATCTCTCAATTGATGCGCGGACAATGAAGGTGAGTATCGCATCCATAGTAAAAACAGGAGTAAAGGATTTACCAGATACAAAGCTCCTATGTGCGGCAATAGAATGGCGATTATAAGCGCCAATCCCGCAATGTTTCCATGTAGTTGGAATGAAAAGCGTTGTCGGAAAGTATCAATCGCGTTCATCCAATGCTTGTTTTAGAGCCTGAAGGAATCCGGTACCATATTTAGTGTCCGGTTCGATGTAATTACCTTCTCCCCATTCGTTCCAGGAACGTAGAAAGACTATGCGTTTCTGCGCGGGTTTGTTTTTCACAAAATCAAGAATGCGCTTCATGTATTTGTAGAATTCTTTTGGGGTCGCGTGCGTAAGAATAAGTCCATTACGTTTAGAGCGAGGAGAGTGATCCCAATTAGGTATGATGGAGGGAATGGTGGTGATATCTTCATCCAAGGTACGACAATAGTATTCGAGAGCTTCCGAATATTTGTAGGTGACAGGAATCTTAAACCACTTTTTGCCGATGTAATGCAATGCGCGAAAAAGGAAGCCCTTCTCTTCATGTATGGTTAGCACGATGGTGTAAATAGCTTCAAATCCCATATCCAGAATCTTCTGCTTATCCCGCATCGCTCCTTGTGCAACGAAATAAAAGCCGGGCAGTCCGTTGTCATGCGCCAGTT
>CAYSJG010000096.1:0-7719 GCA_964431295.1 uncultured Sangeribacter sp.
ACTGTAGGCGCAAAAATGAATCCTTCCCAATTTGCCGGCATATATATCCATGGAAGCCGGAATAAATATCTTTGCTGTAAATTTACCCTGCTTCACCTCCGCCACACTCATGGCTGCCTGCGTATCGGCATATACTATCTCGAGTGGCTCGGTAATATCACCGTCATCGCCGGTCAGATCCTGAGATTCGAGCTTCTCAAAAGGCATCATGATACGTATCACCACCTGGCCGTCATAAGAGGTATCCGGCTCACCGGCGGTATTGAGCACATTGCCTGTAAGCTCGAGCCATTCTCCGGGTCTGCCCTCATAAGAGGATTCGGAGAGGGATATGTTTCTCGACACAAGAGGCAATTTGAGAGCCGGATCACATATCAGCTGATATGCCAGCTCATTGTTGTATTGCGACGCCGTCTTGGTCCGCGCCACGATTTCACCTATTGTAAGATTCTCCTCATGCACCGGATCGCTCACTGTGGAGCCATCGCGGTAAAGATTGATGTTCCATAATTGGAAAAGATCCATATTCTGCCCCGACCACGTCTCGCGTGTGGCAAGCAGCGAACCGATACATCCGTATGGCGTGGAGGTGATCAGAGCCTCGCCCAGACCGCGCACGCCGCAGTCGGAGTTGGAGAGATGACATCCGGCGAAAGCCATAAAGGGATGGAATGTATTGCGAAGCTTGAAGACATCGCTGATTGTAAAGAAGTCACCCTGCTGGTTGAGCTGTCCTTCAGACCCATGTCCGAAATACTGCACCAACACGCGGCCATCCTCGAAAGCGTCGAAAAACTTCTCATGCCCCCCCTTGTATCCGTAGGCGTCCACCACCAGAGGAGTCAATATGGACGACCTGTTTTCCATACGGTTGACCAAAGTGCCTATGCTCAAAGCCTGCTGCGCATGACTGTGATTGTCGCCCACACCACCCACATTGAGCAGACGGTTGGAGAAATAGGCGAAGTCAGTACGTCCCAGATACTCCTCGATTTTATCCACTATTGTCGCAAGCTCGGAGGGAAACCGGCAGGGAAGCACACCTACACCCACATGCATCGTGGCGCGTTCGAGATAATTGACATCACTGATCACATCGTCCATCATGCCGTAGAAGTCATTGGCGTTTTGAGCGCCGCGTATCTGATTCATCGGAGTGGACTGATAGGCTATCAGCGATTCGTACGGATTGCGCTCCTCGTTGATGCCGCGGAAGTCCGCTGTGATAGGGCCCAGAAGGAGCAGGTTTTTCACCGGATGCTCTGTAGAATAAGCCGCCTTTACAAATGTGCGGTATGCCATGGCATCCGGTATGCCCTGGGAGAACTCATTATACACCTCTTCGGCGGAGGCCGTCACCACCTTCAGACCCTCGATGCGACGGTGCAAGTCGGCAAGACGCTCGGCCTGCTCCTTGAGCACGGGGACATATATGATGAGCAGATCCGCACCGTCGGCTATCGCGCCATGCAGATTCTGGTTGGAGATGGCAGAGTAATTTCTTTCGTAGCCTCTGATACGCTTTTGAGTGCGCGCCGGATCAAAGGCGATGATTTTAGGAGCGTTCCCCGTCTCATTGCTTATATAGACCGTCGCCTTCTCTCCCTTTAAAGAGGCGACAAGCTCCTTCGGAGATCCAGCCTCAGTCACATCCAGCACCACCAATGAGCCGCCGTTGCCGAAAGTAGCCTTCATTGTCTTGCCACGGGTCACCGTCGGAAAAGTGATACACTCCTGATTGAGAGGATTGCCGTCGGGGTCACGAAGCGTCGGGATGCTGCGCTGATAAGTGATACTCCAGAAGTCAAGATGCGAGATGACCGGATCATCCTCAGTCTGACATTCCACATATATCCTGCATTTCTCACCCGGTATGGTCATCTCCTGCATCGTCGGCTCCTGCGGACGGAAGCTGGAGGATGAGTAAGTCTGGATCGACTTGCTGACGCCATCAGTGAGACCGTCAAAACCATAACCGAAAGTACCCGTGATGTCACGGTCGGTATATATCTGGCATTCCACTGTGCCTCGGGCTGACGACAGAGCGCCCGGCAAGACTACATCCCATGTCATCCGGCTATTCTCGCCGCACAGCTTTTCACCGAAAAACAGCTGACCGGTATTGGAATTGTTTTGCACAAGATCAAGCTCATGAGTCAGCAACCCCACCCCCTTGGTGAGCTCACTGACTGAAGAACTGCCCGGATGCACATGCTTCATCTCTACCGGCTCTTCAGAATCTGTCAGGAAATAATAGCCGTAATTGGAATAGATATTTTTGGATACACGCTGATAATAACCCTTCGCGGCATAAGCCGACGCATTATGAAAATCATGACGCTCCACACCGCAGGCATAGAAGAAAAGCTTGCCGTTGCGGTGCATCACCCCTACCGGAGAGAGGTCATCAGAGATTTTAAGAGAGCCGACCACTGACTGGAAATTTGTATCCAGCATATATCCGCCACGCCCATAGACACTCACCTTCTCAGGATTGGAAAATCCCATGGCACGAAGCTCGTCATAACTTATTTCGTAGACTCCTTCCTCCAGAGTGGACACCTTGACCCAATTACCCTCCGCGAGTCGTGACTTCTTCGCGAAAAAGCCCGCAGGCAACGCCAGCGCATCTGCCGCACACAGCAGAGAGGCCACAACCGTCAGAATCGATATGTAAGAAATTTTCATGTATGTCGGTTATTTTATTTTAGAATGCAGCAGAGGCTTTTCACACACGCCGGATTTCCCCTCCGGGACAGCCGGGCAATAAGCCTCTATGACAAGATTTTCAGTCAGATCCACATAAGAAGATGCCGGCAACAATATAACGTCACCGGTCTTGATTGTATTATAACGGGAGGATAGGGCGACAGCCATTTCCGATATCTTTTTGTCATACACCATCTCTACCTCAGTTTCTCCCGCACGCGATGACCTGAAGCGATACCGGATAGACCCGCAGTCAGCAGTATCGCCATCCGGATTAGAATGCAAATTCGTAAATTCACCACACACCACAGCATTGTCAAAACACAATTGCGACTGCGGGGGAGTCACCCCGCCTCTCACACACTCCATAGATTCGGCCGAAACAATCTGGATGGCAGGAGCAGTCGAGGATATATATCGCGACGCAAAACGTGTCTCCACACACTTGCCCAGACGCCCTATTTTCAACGCCATCATCGGGATCGCCACACCTCCTGCCGCGAAGTCGGGCACAAAAAGCGGCCTCCATGAAGGGAGCCCCACAGAGTCCGGCAAAGCCACCATACCTTCGACGCACATACGGAAAAGAGTAATAAACTTCATTGTTCCTTAGCCTTTAAGCGGTTGAAGATAAGTGCCAGATGCGCATATATCGAAGTATTTGCTATGGCCACACCCTCCGGCACCTTCACACGCCGGGGAGTGAAATTCCATACAGCGCCGAAGCCTGCCGATATAGCCGCATCGGCTGTCGACTGAGCCACGTCCGGAGGCACCGTCAGAATCGCTATGGTGGGATTGAATTTCTCTCTCACCACATCTATTTCATCAGGAGAATACACCGGTACATTCTCCACATACTTCCCTATCTTCGCCGGATTGATGTCAAAGGCCGCCACTATATGCAGACCGTAATTGGACAGACCCGTGTCGCTCAGCAAGGCCTTACCTAACGAGCCGGCACCAAACACACACGCCGAATGCATCTCCCTGAATCCCAAAAAGGAAGATAGAGCGCCATAAAGATCGGCCACATTGTAGCCTATCCGCGTCTTCCCTTTTAGATTGAGAAAGGAGAGATCCTTGGCAATCTGCGACGAATCCACATTGAGAGCCTTCGATATCCCGGTTGAAGAGACATGCTTCTGGCCATGGGCCAGAAGATTCTCCACATAGGCCAGATACCATGGAAGGCGCCGCAAAGTCGGCTCCGGCAATATCACCGGCTCCACAGGTTCTATTTTCTTTGGACTGTTGGTATACATATCGTCTGCTCACGCCATTATCGGCTGGAATACCCCCCGCATGTCAACACTCCTTTTGACATGCGGACTACGTGCCGGAAAATTCAACACGCAAAATTAGCGATTTTTTTTCATACTTCTGACCACTCCAACTCACTGACAGCTCATATCGCCGCATTTACTTTTATTCCACACATCACTGGGCTGCTACCGCCAACTTGCGCGAAGCAGTGGTTGACGTGCCTTCATCCGTGATCACCGTGGCACGGTACAGATATATGCCGCGGGGCACACGCACACCGGAGGAGTCACGCAAATCCCACACAACACTCATGGCTGACGTCATGTCGGTAGTAAGGCTCTCATCGCTGCGCCATACTGTGCGACCGTTGAGGTCAAACACCTCTACACGACACTCCAGCTTGGACATCGGTCTGTCAGTGGTCAGCAGAAAATTGACTTGCTCGCGCGCCGGATTCACATCTGTAGTCAGGTCGCATATAGCAGGCTGCATGGCCACACCGACACTGAATGTCAGCTGACGCGAGGAGGAATTGCCCACATTGTCCCATACTGTCAGCTTCAGAGTATGCTCCCCGGCCTCAAGCTCCGGCAGTGGATATGCCACCGAACCGGCGGTGATGTCATCCGGATCCGGCGTATAGTATGAATTGACATCCTCATAAGAGGTCTTGCCATCGAGCTGCAGCATCATTTTATGACCTATGCCGGCATCCGACAGATTTATACCGGACTCATCCGAGAAGGAGGCCAAAGCCACCGGAGTGGCATGCACCAGACCACCGTCCGCGAAGTCCTCACGATTCAGGGCAAACATACTTATCTCCGGCCCTTCAGTATCTTCGGCGGCTGATTGGTCATAGCCGTATACGTAGAATGAGCTGAAAGAGCCATTGGCCTCCGCACCGCTATCCGAACTGGCATAAAACACTATTCTCGCCGGAGAATAATTGTTTTCTATCTCAGAGGGCATAAGCACTGTGGTGGACCATAATCCACCCTTTGCACGGCAGCTGCCGGAGTAGAGCTTTATCTTACGGTCATTGTATACCTTGACTACGCCGTTGTCACCGTTCCCCTTAGTCTCTATCGGCTTCTCGGCGTCGTATATCTGGATATACACAAGACCGTTGAACAAAGTATCAAGTTCACCGCGGGCATTAAGCACGCGCCCGGACATCCTCGACTTGCCCAGGGCCGGCAGGACTATGTCGTCAGTGACACGCGTCACATCGACACCGCTGATCGAGTCAAGCTTCACAGAGCCGGAGGGGGAAGGTATGCGCATCGCCGGATCGCCCAGCAGAGCGTAGCGCAGCTTATTGTCGTCCACCGAGGTCACGCCGTTCTTGCCATCTCTCATGATGTCTCCTATCCGCTTGCCCAGATAATTATCCTTCTCAAACACTGTCTTATGCGTAGATGTATTGAGAATGCCGTTCTGATTGATATATACAGTACGGCTCGGACATATCGTGGCGATAATGCCGGAGCTCGGATAGAGCCACAGCACTTCCGCACCGCTGCGGTCATCGGCGTCCCAGCGGTTGAACTCGCATGTGGCTGCATAGAGAAACGGCAGACGGGTATTGCTGAAGGCATTGATATCTATCCAGTTGAGCAGATCCTCATGACCCCACTCCTTGGGAGAGGCATGACCTATGTAATTGATATACATCAGACCCTCGTCCCACAGCTTCAGCAGACGCTCCTTGGCCGCAGGATATGTATTGCCTTTGGAGGAGGCCACGAGATCATATGTGTCGAGATAGAGACGCTCGTAAAGGAAATCGCCGCCGTTGCCGTTGCCGGTCATCTCACCATACACCTTCTCCGCCTGCTCGAAATGCACGCCGTTGTCCTGATCATCCGCAATTATCAGGACATGATTGCGCCATGAGCCGGTCTCCGGCTTCTCTACATATTTTATTATCTTGTCGACCATCCGGTCGGCCTCTTCAAGGCTGGTCACTGCCAGACGTCCCACAGAGGTCTGTATCTTCTGCTGACCGATATTGAAGCTCGTGCTCACCTGCTGGTCGTCCGAAAGCATTCCCATGAAGTCATCCGTGGAATAAGATGTGGTCTGCGAAGTCCCGCTGTAGGAGAGCCATATCGGGATGAGAGGCCATGAGGCCTTGCGCGACGCTGTCTTATGGTCAAAGGTAGGACGCGACATCAGAAGGCAATAGCGGGCATAACGGCCCTTGGTGCCTGACTCCGAGCGGTCATACCACATCTTGAGCAGCTTTCTCACAGAGCTCACATCCGGTGTGCCGGAAGAGAATTCGTTGTAGATCTCTTCCGGATGCAGGATCGCCACCTTAAGACTGTCCTGACGCTCATGCATCGCGGCCAGACGACGCGCGGGCTCGAGATATTCGCGGGGAGTCACTATCAGCATATCGGGCGACTCAAGGCCATGGATATCCTGATTGGACACCTTCTCGCCGCGTGTGCACGCATACCCGCTGACAGACGGAGTAAACGCCACATATTCGCGATAGCCGGCCGGAGCGGTAAAATGCCCTTTCCCGCCGGAAATCTGCAGTGACACCGCACGCGTGTCGGACGGGTCAGTGACATCCCATACCACTGTCCCCTCCGTGCAGCCTTCCAGATTCATCACAGAGGCCGTCTGCGATGTATGGCTGAAATAGAGTTGACCATCGGCAAGACGCAGACTCCGGGCATACTCTACCTCTATATAATCCAGACGGGCCATAAGCACTGTGCCTCCACCCTTGTATGTAATCTGAAGCTGAAGGTTATTTCCCGCATTGGTCGCTGTACGCGTCATTGTCGCATAGCGCATGAATTGGTCCGCGCTCGTCAGAGCCGCTATTATATCCGAGGATTGAGCCCCTATCTTCTGACCGTTGGCCTGAAATGATAGGGAGGATGAACCGGAACTCGTATTTGTGGCGAAAGCCACTCTGAACTTTGCCGTGCCATCCGCATTATCGGGCAATTGAAAAATGAATGTGCGCGATGTCGGACTGCGGAAATCCTCGCCCAGCAGGACTCTCCCGGTATTGGAGGGGGCCACAAGATCCTTCTCGTAGACAAGAAATTCGGTAAATGTATCGAGTGACTCCTGCGCATCCGCCGCAGTCTCGGCTGATGCCGGCACGCTCTCTTCCGTCTCGATGTCGCTCAGGAAAAACCATGAATCATCCGAATAAGGATTGACGGCATGGCTGAAGGTCATGCTTTCCGACGCCGAATTGCGGATACGGCGATAGCGGTCGCGCCCGAAGAAATATATCCCTTGGGGCGTATGCACTGTCGGCAGCTGCGGCAGATCATCCGGCTGGAAATCTTTCAGATTGTCGGATATCGGAGCACCACCGTAGCCGTAAGCGTTTACTTTGGACGGATCATTAAAGCCTAAAGACGCCAGAGTAGATTTGCTGACAAACTGTATGCCGGTGCGCTCCACATGAATCTTAGCCCATCTGCCGCTTGCCAGACGCGAAGACGAGGCATAATAATCCGCCGGACGCGCTGACACACGTACCGGAAAGAGAATACCGCATACTATTAGGCAGATAGCAGAAGCGTAGGATATTATGCCGGATGTTGATTTATGCAGGGACACTGTGATGTTATTCTTTCGTACTTTATATTTTATACCTCTTGCATAACGTATTTTTACCCCTATATATTATATCCAAACACGACTCACTTAGACCCCATCTCACAAAAAATGTTAACGCAGGGGTCGCAGATTTCGGTCAGGTTC
>CAYSJG010000097.1:0-7661 GCA_964431295.1 uncultured Sangeribacter sp.
CGTCGAGGTCGGGATTGCCGTAGCTTTTGCTGCCCGGTATCATCTGATCCACGTATGGATTGAGTTGATATATGGATGGACGCTCTATACGGGTGAGATAGGCGAGACGCAGTGTCGAGGCCATAGTGAGGTTGTAGCTGACGGCAGCATTGGGACACCAGTCGTTGAGATGTCGCGTGAAGTCATTGTATCCGGCAGTACGGTAGTCGAGTCCCATTCTGGTGTGCTCATACCTGATACCGGCCTTAAGCCCCCATTTGCCGTAGCTGCCTTTCCAGGAGGCATAGGCAGCGTAGATGTGTCGGAAATTCAAAAGATCCAGCCCTCCGGGCCGTGTCTGTACCGTCTGCGAGTCCTCCCCTCCGAAAAGCTGCGTGTCGCTGTCGTCGTCGTTGAAGCTTAGCTTAAGTCCGGCCTCAAGGAGATTCTTACCGTTGAAGGGATTGGCATAGTCCAGCTGGGCCACATGCGAGCGGTCGAATTGCATCTGGTCCGAGCTCTCGAATCTATACTGACGGATGTCGCTCATGTTCATGTCACCGTTAATCTCGGTAATCTCGCTATTGTCATTGTTGCGGCTTCGTCCCCAGTCGAAAGTATATGACACCGTGAGGGCATGCTCAGGCTTGCCGAATGTATGCTGATATGAGCCTATCACTCCGAGTGAAGTGTAATGTCCTTTGGAAGCATATAGCATATTGTAGTCATAAATGGCATTTCCGGCCTTGTCAAACTGCGTGGTGACTCTTGAAGTGTCATCATCCCCCCAACCGTTGGATCCCACATTGAAGCCGAGTGTAAATAGATTGAGGGTGTCCGGCTCCCAGGAGGCGTTGATATTGGCTCCTATCCAGTCCCAGGAGTTCATTTTGCCTCGCTGGCGTGTTTCCCGGCGGCTGTACAGGTCGCTGTCAAGATAATCGGTCAGGGAGAAGCTGTCGTAGTGTCTTGTACCGAGTCCTTTGGCGTAGTTGACCGAAGCTGACGTGGTGACCTTGTCGACCTTGGCGCGCAGACTTGCGTATACTCCGGCGTTGTCGGGCATGTAGCTTGCCGACACATCTCCGGAGTATCCCTGCTGTCGCTGATTGCGCCGTGTGACGAGATTGAGTATGCCTCCCCCTCCTTCGGCGTCATATTTAGCTCCCGGCTCATTGATGACCTCTATACGAATGATGCTCGATGCCGGTATGGACTTGAGTACAGTCTTGAGATCCCCTTTAAGCATCGAGTCCTCGCGATTGTCCATAAGGATTTTGAAACTGCTCTGCCCGTTGACTTTGACATTGCCTTCTCCGTCGACAGTCACTCCCGGGACCTTGCGGAGTATGTCAATAAGACTTGAAGTGGAAGCCTCCGGATCATTGGCGGCCTCATACGTGATTTTCGCTCCATCGCTGGTGACTAACTTTGCCGGAGCGCTGACCACGACTTCTTCGAGTGTCTCTTCATCTATGGTGGGGATGGCTTCATCTAAGGCTACGGAATCGGGGACTTCTCTGACAGACGCGGCAAACGCGCCGGAATAAGCGGCGGCGGAAATGAGTAATGCCGCAGATGACATTATCAAGCGTCTGCCGGATACTGATAAATACACGAATTTTTTCATAATTTTGGTTTGTTTAACAGAATAAAAACGTACGTCATCTGCGCTTTATTACTGTGGCGGCGATAAAAAAGAGCGCCAACAGGAGGACAATGGTGGCGGATGCAGGGACGTCGATGAGATACGCGAGCCAGAGGCCTCCTACGCATCCTGCGAGCGATATGGCGGCTGAGAGCGCCATCATGTGAGTGTATCGGTGTGTGAAACGTTCGGCCACAAGCTGCGGGAGGGATATGAGCGACATGAGCAGCATGATCCCGATAAGCCTGATGGTAAGCACTATGCATAGGGCCGAGAGAATAATCATGGTGATCTCGACAAATCTTACGGGCAATCTGCGCGTCCGCGCGAAGTCTGCGTCGAAGGCCACGATGACCGTAAGGCGTCCGAAAATGAGCCAGTAGATGATCAGCAGCAGCGTGAAGGCTCCGAAGATAATAAGATCCTGTCGGGAAATGGTGAGGACATTGCCGAAAAGGAAAGTGGTGAGCTCCGGTACATATCCTGGTGTGAGAGAGATGAAGAGGATGCCCAATGCCATCCCTACGGCCCAAATCACAGCTATCGCCGAGTCATTGCGCGCTCCCCGTCGGGATATGGCATCGACACCGAGCGAACCTGTAATGGCAAAAATGGCAGCCATGAGGATGGGAGAAATGCCGAGGAAATATCCGAGTCCGAGTCCTCCGAAGCAGGCATGCGTTATCCCTCCGGAGATGAAGACCATGCGTCGGGTGACGATATATGTACCTATGATTGCCGACGCAATGGATATGATGACCACGCCGGCCAATGCGTTTTGAAAAAAAGGAAAACTGATTATATCCAATTTTGAATTAATAATTTAGTAATTATAATTATCATTGCGGCGGGGTCAATAATCTTTTATTGGCGATGGCGGCGTCAATTACTCCGTCATCTGCAGCCCGCTTCATCCAGTAGTCGGCGGAAGAGGGTAGTGAGTCATACATCGCTCTGACATCATCCGAGAGCGTGGTGAGCGCATCGGGAAAAATCTCGAGCAATTCTCCGATAAAAAACATAGCCGGCGCGAATCCGGTGACAGCGGCCCTTGCATAGCAATCGAGGGCCTTCTGATGGTCGTAAGCCACTCCACGTCCTCTTGTATATGCATCGCCGAGGAGGGCGCAGGCCTGCGGAAATCCACGGTCGGCAGCTTTCTGCAGCAATGGAAGCGCGATGTCGGGATTGCCGCCGTTGTAAAACAGCAGAGCTTCTGCAGTAAGCTTGGAAGGGGGGAGGGAGTCATATTCAGCCTTATGCATATCGGCGAGCTTATATGCAGCGTCCGCGAGTCTCCGGCTGTATGCGGAGCGGTAGAGCGAGTCCGCGACAGCCACAGATTGCTCCACCCCCCTGCCGTCGCGATAGAGATCGCCGAGCATGCTCTGCGCCGCCGGGAGATGTCCGTCGGCGGCTTTTTGCAGCCAGAAGGCTGCATTCTCCTCATCATGCACGATACCTTCGCCATAGAGGAGCAGATATCCGAGATTAGAAGCGGCGGTAAGATTGCCGGCGCCGGCTGACTGCTCGAGCCAACCGAGTGCCTGGTCAACATCGCGCTCCATGCCGTCTCCGCTGAAAAGCTTATAGCCGAGAAGATTCTGCGCATCACTGCTGCCGGCCTCTGCGCCGGCACGGAGCATCTCAATGGCCTTAGGAAAATTCGGCGTGATTGTATCAAACCCTCCGGAGTATACGAAATACAATTTATAGAGCGCATCCGCATCCCCGTCGTCGGCGAGCCTCATCAGCATGTCGAGCATCTCGGCGTCAGACAGCCGCGGCTCCTGCCGTGAGGAGAAGGCTCCGCCGGACATAAAGATGCTGAGCGCCAGAAGAAGGAAGATGGTCAGATGGAAGCGTCTCATTTCGGGCTGAGGGTGACGAGCGGCACTATCATCTCCTCCAGAGATATGCCTCCATGCTGGAAGGTGCCGTCGTAGTATTGCACGTAGTAATTGTAATTATTGGGATAAGAGAAGAAATCTTCATTGCAGGCATAGATGAATGTACTCGAGAGATTGGGAGCCGGGAGTCCGAAGCGCTTGGGATCCTTCATCTCGTATACCTGCCTGGGATTGTAATTCAGATTTTTTCCTACCTTATACCGGAGATTTGTGTTGGTGTTGCGGTCGCCGACGACCTTGATGGGATTGTTGACGCGGATGGTGCCGTGGTCGGTGGTGACGATGACCTTGTAGCCTCTCTCTGCGAGATGACGGAAAATCTCGGTAAAGGATGAGTGTCTGAACCAGGACTCCGTCAGCGAGCGGTAAGCCGCGTCATTATTGGCGAGCTCGCGTATCATCTTCGACTCCGTACGCGCGTGCGAGAGCATATCGATAAAATTGAGTACAAGGACATTGAGAGGCACACCCTTGAAGTGTGGCAACTGCCGGATGAATTTCTCCGCCCCCTGGGAGTCGTTGATTTTGGTATATGTGAATTTGTCCTTGCGCCTGAATCTGTCTATTTGTGTCTGTATCAGTTCCGCTTCATGGATATTGAGTCCTTCATCCTCGTCCTCGTCCACCCAGTATTGCGGGAAGAGCGTGGCGATCTGCAGCGGCATGAGTCCGGCGAATATGGCGTTGCGCGCGTATTGAGTGGATGTGGGGAGGATTGTGGTATATAATTCCTCCTTGACATCGAAATATTCAGCGATGACCGGCTGCACCATCCGCCACTGGTCGAGGCGGAAATTGTCGATAAGGATGAAGCAAACCTTTTCTCCCTGGTCGAGCATGGGGAATACACGGCGTTTGAATATTTCGTGGCTCATGAGGGGATGGTCGTCGGTGGTGACCCAATCCTCGTAATTTTTCTTGACAAATTTACAGAAATTGGCGTTGGCGTCCCTCTTCTGTAGTCGCAGCATCTCATCGAGTGAAGAATCGCTGTCGGCGAGCTTGAGCTCCCAGAATACCAGCTCTCGGTAGACCTCCATAAACTCCTCTATAGAGGCAGCCATATTGATTTTGGTGGAGAGATTCTGGAAATCCTGCTGATATCCGGAGGTGGTCTGCTGCGCCACGAGTTCACCGCTCTGGAGATTCTTCTTCAGAGCGAGCAGTATCTGATTGGGATTTACGGGCTTGATGAGATAGTCGGCGATGTTGTTGCCGATGGCCTGATTCATGATATTTTCCTCCTCCGACTTGGTGATCATGATCACCGGGATGTCTGGATGGGCGCGATTGATACGTGTGAGCGTCTCGAGGCCGCTTAGACCGGGCATGTTTTCATCAAGCATGACGAGAGAATATTTCTCTCTGTCGAGCGCATCAATGGCATCGACGCCGTTGGAGACAGTGTCCACATCGTATCCTTTGGCCTTAAGGAAAAGTATATGCGGCTTAAGAAGATCAATCTCGTCGTCGGCCCATAGAATCTTAGTCATTGTCATTGTCGGTATTTTGGTTTGCGGGAGCCTCTTCAGCGGGCTCATCTTCGGCAGGAGCCTCTTCGGCGGGAGCCTCTTCAGCGGGAGCCTCTTCAGCAGGAGCCTCTTCAGCAGGAGCCTCTTCAGCGGGAGCCTCTTCTGTCTTTTGCCGGAGCACCTGCTCCTCCTTGGACTTTACTTCCTCCTCCTCCTCATATCTGAAGTACTCATCGAAAGAACGCCCTTCGCGGAGCAAGAGTTCGAAATTAGCCTTTGAAATCATAATCGGCCTTATGGTCTGTGGCAAAGTGAATCCTTTGGAGGCCATGATCGCGCGATAATGTTCGAGCTCTTTCATATTGTTGAATCCCTTGATGATAAGGAGTCCGACATTGCCGAATGCCATCGGTTCGAGATCAAAGTCCTTGACCACGAAAGAGGAGAAATTGAATTTTGCCACATCATACAGCAACTGATTGGCACTGACAGAGTCTCTGGGAAACGCGAGTACGAGATACTGCGGCTTGGAGGGGTCTCTCTCGAAATTGGCAGGCTGTCCGTCGGCGGCCGCCGGGGTGTCGGCATCAGTGAGTCGCGTATCCCAGAGCATACCTCTGGCATTGGAGAGTCCGGCGTGCGGCACACGTCCGGCCTTGAGTCCCTTGACAATAGAGGCTGCCATGGGCGTCATGTCGGTGTCGGGCCATTTCTGTAGGAGATATTCGAGACGCTCGCGGAATTTGTCATTGTCACCCTGTGTGAGATATGAGAGCGCGTCGATAAAGACGAACTTAGGCATGATGGGAGAGAGGGGATAATCCTTCTCCATCTTGGCGGTGATGTCGTGTACGGCCGAATTCTTATTATCGAGATAGTCCTGATAAGCCTGGGCATACATATCCTCCTGCCTGAGATGCATCTCGCGGAGATTGGTGAAATAATTCGGGTCGAGCATCGCCAGTCCGTAAGGCGAGTCGGGGAATTGAGTCAGAATCATCTGCCTCCATCGCTCCGCCTCGGCCACGTCATCATCTCTCACGGCCATGAGATACATATTGTAATATACATCGAGTCGGTAGATATTGTCGGGATACCGCTTTTCGAGCGTAAGGAATTCGGAACGAGCCGCGGGATAGTCCTCAAGCTTGTCCTTGAGTATGACACCCATATTGAAGAGTCCCTCCTGTATGATGTCGTTGGAGGTCTTTATCTGCTCCTCTGTGACGGGTATCTGCTTGAGATAATACTCCACATTGTGCGGGTCATTCTCCTTCTCGAGCTTCTCCTTTTCGGCAGCCTGGGCCGTAGAATCGGCGGGCTGCTGACCGGCATCCTCTTCGCCGTCATTGTCATCGCCCTCCTCCTCGGGAGTATCGAGACTGTAGGATGTCTTATTGCGCCGTCTCCAGTCATCCTCGAGCCGGCGCGCGCCCCATTTACGCTGGAATTCGGTCTTGCCGGCGCTTTTAGCCATGGAGTTATAGAAATACCAGGACTTGTCGCCATTGAGCGTGACACCGGGCTTTGCGCTTTCTCCCATGAGGTTGACCTCCTCCTTATTGGCCATAAACTCCTCTCTGGCGGCGGCCTCAGCCTCCTCCTTCTCCTTCTTCTTGAGCTCCTCAACGAGTCGCTCGCACACCTTGAGCCGCTCCTCCGGGGTCATGGCGGAGAGAGTGAGGAGCGAGTCCTGAAGCTGGACATTGCCGGCGTATACGCCGAGCTCATCGAGCACATCGGAGCGCCGTTTGATCACGGCATAATCGGGATAAGACTCCGGCAGCAAAGGTACAGCCTCCGAATAACAGGGCTGGGCCTTGACATAGTCATGCTCGCTGAAGTAGATATTGCCGAGGGCAAGCTGCGCGAGCGCCTTGTCGATGCCTCCCCTTGTGGATTTCTCCACGGCGAGGAGATAATTTTTCTTAGCCTCGGCGGTATCCTTGCGTGAGAGGTAGAGATTGCCTATGGCATAATATATCTGATCGAGAAATTCCTTGTTGCGCTCATATCTGGTCATGCTCTTGAGGGAACGGACCTCAGTCCTGATATTGGAGCCGGTGTAAACCTCCGAGCGCTTGATGCGGGCGTTGAATTTTGTGCGGTAAGCCGTAGAGGCGCCGCTGCCGGCTTTTTTGTAAGCCTCGTAAGCGAGATTTTTCTTACCGAGATGGGAGTACATCTGCCCGAGGAGGAAGTAGAGTCTGTTTTTCTGACTGCCGCGCGACTCTTTGGCAGCGGCCTCGAGATATGGCACCGCGGCGTCATACTTGTCAGTGCGGACATAAAATCCGGCCTTGACGAGATTGTAAAGCTTTCGCAATTTCTTGTCCGTGAGATCCTTCTCCTTGACGAGATTCAGGATATTCTCCGCTTCGTAGTCCCAGTCGAGGGCGCAGTAAGCCCTGACTTGCCATAGGCGCGCCTCAGTGACGACATCGGGAAGCCATGTAAAATGCTTGGCGATATAGAAGAATGTGGAAGCGGCTCCGAGGAAGTCACCGTTGAGAAACTGCGCCTTTCCCATCATGAGCCAAGCGTTGTGGAGGAAAGGATTGAACTCCTCCCTGGCGCGAAATGCCTTCTCCTTGGCGGAGGAGTTGCGCTTGGCGGGCTTCTTCTTGATGCTGTGGAGCTGAATGGCCTTCT
>CAYSJG010000098.1:0-7611 GCA_964431295.1 uncultured Sangeribacter sp.
AGTATTCGATCCATTTGTAGAGCTGCTGCTTGGCCGATTCGCTCTGTAGGGTGTTGGCTTCGTATGAGAGCTGCTTCCAATTTTTGTGTGAGAAGAGCGATACGGGAGGCGTGAGCAGGACATCGACGGAGAATTGCGATCCCCGTCGGGTGTAGATGGGGTTGTCGATGGATGTTCTGGAGAGGTTGAGTCCGAGGGTGAAAGCGTTGGAGACGCCGTTGTTCATATAGTAGAGATACTCCCAGTTTTTGAGGTAGTACCATCTGTATGCGAGTGAAGCCTGAAACTGGAAATAGTCGTCGGGCCAGGTGAGTCTTGTGCCGAATCCCACCGATACACCGGCCATCTGCAAGACCTTGTTGGGGTCATATGCATTCTGATATGCGGTGGTGGAATAGTTGGTGCCATATGAGCCTTGATAGTATAGGGCGTTCATATATGCATTGTTCCAGTCGTTGGAGATGTAGCTGTGGTTGATGCCGGTGGAGCGGCTGTAGTCGAGTGATACGCTGAGTGAGTTGGGTCTTTTACCTCCGAGCCAGGGGTCGAAGAATGAGATGTTGTAACTCTGGTAATATTTGGCGTTGGTCTGTGCGGAGATGGAGAATGTCTGTCCGTCACCCCTCGGGATGATGCCTTTATAGCTTGAGGGGTTGAAGAGATTCTTCATGGAGAAGTTGGAGAAGGAGAGTGCGAGCTGTCCTGTGACTCCGGTCTGTCCCCATCCGAATGAGATCTGTATCTTGTCGTTGGCTTTGGATTCGAGGTCGAATACAATGTCGACGGTGCCGTCGTTTTCATTGGGCTGCGGGTTGATGCCCATGGTTTCAGGGTTGAAGTGTCCGGAAGCGGCAATTTCCCTTGCGGAGCGCATGAGGTCGCTCTTGGAGAAGAGTTCGCCGGGTCGGAGTCGCAGTTCGCGTCGGATGACCTTTTCATATAGCTGGTCGTTGCCATTGATGATGACGCGGTTGATTCTTGCCTGCTGTCCTTCATGTATGTTCATGCGTATGGCGATAGAGTCTCCCTTGATATTCTCCTCAATAGGCACGAGGTCGAAGAAGAGGTAACCGTTGTCGAGGTAGAGGTTGCTGACGGCGTCCTCATCTTCGCGGGTACGCTTGTCGAGTCGCTTCTGATTGTAGACCTCTCCGGGATAGATGCCGAGCACCTGATTGAGCGTCTCAGTGGGATAGACAGTGTTACCGACCCAAGTGATGTCGGAGATATAATATTTTTTACCTTCGTCCACGGTGATGAATACATCGACAGCCTTGTCGTCATATTGTGCCACGGAGTCATGTGTGATACGGGCGTCGCGGTATCCGAGTTCGTTGTATCTGTCGATGATGCGCTTCTTGTCGTCGCGGAAGTCGGAGTCCACGAATTTTCTCTGCTTGAAGATATTGAGCAGGTTGCCGCTCTCGTTGGTCTTCTTCATGGCTCTCTTGACCTTGCCGTCGGAGAGGACTTCGTTGCCGTCCACATATATTTTGTGGACCTTGATTTTGTTGCGGCGATCCACATTGATAGTGAGTATGACCTCGTTTTCTTTGGCGAGGTCAGGGGATTGAGTTATAGTGACTTTGGCGTTTTTAAAACCTTTGGCGGCGAAATATTTCTCAATGATCTGCTTCATGCGTGCGATCACGTTAGGTGTGATCTGCTGTCCGGGCACCATTCCGAGTCTCTCCGCCACATCCTTCTTTTCATTGCCTTTGAATCCCTCGTATCTGAGTTCGGACATACGCGGCTGCTGACGAAGGTCTATATTGATCCAAGCCTTGTCACCCAGTGTCTTGACCACAGAGATGTTGACCTTGGAGTAGAGTCCCTGTCGCCAGAATCTCTTGACGGCGTTGGTGATGGCGTCGCCGGGGATGTCGATTTTCTCCCCCTTGTTGAGTCCGGAATATCCGATGATGACGTAATCTTCCACATTGGAGACACCTGTGACGGAGATGTCGGCAATCTCGTATTGTCTGGGTATGGGTGAGTAAATGACTTCAGGAGCGTAGACGGTGTCTCCCGGGATAGTCTGCGCGATGGCGGGGATATTGGCGGTGAAGCATATCACAGCCAGGAGCAAGGCATATGCGATGCGGCGATATATGTGGGATAGTGTCATTTTCAATGTTAGCGATAGCGGTCTCATAGTGGATGTGTCGGTATGGCGGCTATTCAGAGGCCACTTGTTCAGAAGTTTTTCCAAACCGTCTTTCTCTGCTCTGATAGTCGATGATGGCGGTGGCGTAAGCCTGTTTGTCAAAATCCGGCCAGAGAGTAGGAGTGAAATATAGTTCGGAGTATGCGATCTGCCAGAGGAGAAAGTTGGAAATGCGGTATTCTCCTCCGGTGCGTATCAGTAGATCCGGGTCCGGTATGCCGGCGGTGTTGAGCGAGTCTGCGAGCAAAGATTCGTCAATCTCATCGGGGGCGATCATACCCTGTGCGACCATGGAGGCGAGTCTGCGCGCGGCGTCGGTGATTTCCCATCGTGAGGAGTAGCTGAGACACATACCGAGCACGAGTCCGGTGCAGTGGGCGCTCTTGGCCTCGGCATTGCGGAGCTTCAGCCGCGGCGCCTCCGGTATTCTTTCGATGTCTCCGATGAGTCTTATGCGCACATTTTTCTCTATGAGCTCGTCAAGCTCCCGCTCTATGGCCCATCCGATGAGGTGCATAAGCGATTCCACTTCAGTGGTGGGACGATTCCAGTTTTCAGTGGAGAAGGCATAGAGGGTAAGATATTTGATACCCATATCGGAAGAGAATTCGACAGCATTGTGTACGGAAGTGACTCCTTGGGCGTGTCCTTCCGAGCGGTCGAGTCCCCTCATTTTGGCCCATCGTCCGTTGCCGTCCATGATGATGGCTACATGTTGCGGGATGCGCTTATTGTCTATCTTAAGTATGAGATTGTCGAGTGAGTCCATGTCGTCAGTCCTTGTAATTGCAGGTTTCACACCTTTTAGAAAACTCGTATGAGATGGTGAGCGTCAGTGTGGAATACCAGTCGGTGTTTTTTGCAAACGAGCTCTTGATGCCCATGGGGTCGGAGAGATTGTCCCCGTCGAGTCGGTCTGTGAAAACCTTTTTCATCAGAAATTCGAGCCCGAGGTTGAGCCGTTTGGATGGTTTGAATTTGAATCCTATGCCGAAAGGGAGAGTGAATCCGGCATAAGTATGTCCTTCCACCGTCCAGAGAGTGGCGGAGAGTCCCCCGGTGATATATGGTGTAAACCGTTTGAGCTTGCGATATGACGCTCCCATGCCATAATTGAAGAAGTTGAATTCAGCCATCTCTCCGAGTTCGAAGAATGTAGTGGTAAACTTGTACGTCTGGTCATTGGGGAAGACGTTGGTCATCTGCGATGAGTCGCCTCTAAGTCCTCCGGCATAGAAATTGGTCTTGAATGCCCATCTGGTGTTGGCGATATATCTGAGGAGCAGTTCGGCGTCCCATGAAGGGTTCTGGTATAGATTGGCGGTGTTGGCGTCTCCGAGATATCCGGTCATGCCTATTCCTCCGCCGATGTCAAACCGGTAGTCCTCCTGCGCAGCGGCTCTCACCGGTGCGAGCGCGGCGAGGGTGAGCATGATGAGGATAATGATGTATCGTGGCGAAGTATTCATGAGTCGATATTTCGTGAGAGCGGTCGTCAAGCGGATTAAAAGATTGGTGTGAAAGTGAGTCTGGCGAGTACGGCGCGCAGGATTTTGTCATTGAGGATGCCGTTGGCCTGCCGTCCTCCGATGATGTAGATGTACGGGCAAGCCCATTCCACCTGTGTGCCGTCGACAAAATATTGTACCTTTGCGCCGGTGGGCTGCGGGGAGTCCACATGTTCCCATCCGAGCAGATTCCCCTTCATGGGAGTGTCGAAAATTACGGTGTCCGCGTCGGCGAGTGTCGGCACGAAGTCCGGCAGCTGCATGAGAGTGTCTGCCTCTGTCCAGTTGACTCCATTGTCGTATGAGAGATATACCTTGCGTGAGAGCGAGCCGTCCTGCATTTCTCCTCCGGTGCAGATCACCACACTGTATTCAGTCTGTATCCAGGAAGCGGAGGTCTTACGGTATACGAAATACGGTATGAGCAGCGCGTCCGCGAGTGGCGGCAGCGGATTGTTGGAGATTTCTGACCAGTTGTGTCCGTCGAAGGCCCAGGTAGCGGCCAGAGTGCGGTCGCCGCGTCTTCCTCCCGTGAAGAATACGAATGGATCGTCGGCCCATCTTGAAGAGAATTCAAGAAGCGACGAGGTGGCATCTGTGGGGAAATTCTCCTCGAGCGGCGAGGGTGCATATCCTTCAGGACGCGGGAAGATGTCATGAGAGTATCCGGCGGCGTCATTGCCTGCGATTCCGAGTATAGCGTTGCCGAATCCTCCGAGGATGTGATGCCAGTCGGTGCCGGTGTCGCTCCAGTGGAGTCCGTCGGAGGATTGCATGAGATTGCCGTCGGCGTCAAGTATGTAAAGCGCTTCCGAAGATGCGGCCATTGACTCTACAGCGGGTGTAAAAGGGAGGGCGACCGGAGTTTTGGTCCATTCGTTTTTTGAGATATTGGCGGTGGAGGCCATGGTGTATGTGCCGTCGTTCTCTTGAAGGAGAGTATAGATGGTGCTGTTGAGCTGTGCGGTCTTCTGTGCCGTGGGGTTGTTGAGGCGTGAGGGAAGTTTGCTGTAAGCGACCTTGTCCCACATCAGGGAGTCGGCGACAGCTTTATGCACATTGATTCTGATGTCGTAATCTCTGGAGAGGTTGCCCCCGTCGGCGGTGAGCCGCAGTACGACGCTTCCCGAGAAGTCGATGGTGTCTGTGGCGTTGGTCTTATAGTTGACGGTGCCTTCCCGCAGGTTGCCGCCGGTCATGATGATTTCGGCCGTCTCGACAGTGCTGGGGAAAGTGATTAGCGGCACGATTTTCTCCACGTTTGTGCCGAGAGGGAGCGAGTCAGCGTTGAAGATGACTCCTCTGTCAAGGTCAATAGAGAAATAGACCGAGTCAAGGTTGGCCATGACGCGGGCGTCCGGCTGCAGTTTAAAAGTTTTCACAGCGACCGACAGTGAGGGCTGCACCTCCTCGTTGGGGTCATCGCTCTCCTTGTTGCATGAGCTCAATGCGACTCCGATGGTCATTACAAGTGCGGCCAATGCCGCTATCTTTGCAAGGTATGTATGCTTCATTTGCCTGAATTGCTTGCTTGGACTCTGAAATTTCAAGTGACAGAGTCTTATGAAAATGTCGGCGCAGTGTCATGTAGAAGTGCCCGTCAGAGAGTCTGGACAAGCATATACTCTGCGTCAGCCGTCGGATATGAGAAGCGCTTTGGGGAAGTAGCGCTACTTATTCAACTTGCAAAGATAACAATTATTGTCGAAACATCTTTATGTTATTATCTCTGCAATTGAAAGTATAGTCAATTTTGAGCGAATCGGTATCTATTTCGGGTGCTTTAATGCCGTGGGCGAGCGTGCAAGGGGCTGTCTCGATGCGTATCTCGTCGAATATGCCTTGGTCGATAAATTCCTGCAAAGTCTGCGTGCCCCCCTCCACCATGAGCGAAGTGACGCTGTATTGCGTGTAGAGACGTGTCATGAAGTCTTCGAGCGATTCTCCCCTATTTCTGAGATAGAGCGGCCGTCCGTCGCATATCCGGGCGTCAGCGGGCAGTCTCGGCGAGTCGAAACTGACGGCAGCCGGGCGGCGTCCGGGCCAAACCCGGCAGTCAAGGCGAGGATTGTCCAGCGCCACTGTGTTGACACCGGTCATGATGGCATCGGCTTTAGCCCGCTCACGGTGCATCCACACCGTGGAGAGAGGAGTGGAGAAGATGGCGCGCGGCATATCAGGCATCGCGGCGATATATCCGTCGGTCGACTGTGCCCATTTGAGCTGAATGTACGGGCGCCTGAGGGTATGCGCCGTGATGAATCGCCTGTTGAGCGCCTCGGCTTCATCCCCGAGCAGTCCCGTGAGGACGCGTATGCCGGCGCTGCGCAGTATGTCGATCCCCTTGCCGTCGACTTTCGGAAAGGGGTCAGTCATGGCGATTACGACCTCTGCGATGCCGGACTGCGCGAGCATAACGGCACAAGGCGGTGTCTTGCCATAGTGGGCGCACGGTTCGAGGGTGACATACATGGTGGCCTCAGAGATGAGGCTTCTTCCGCGCTCCGTAAGTGAGCGCATGGCGTTTACCTCTGCATGTGGTCCTCCATATTGCCGGTGGTAACCTTCCCCGATGATTTCTCCCCGTGCGGTGATGACGGCACCGACCATGGGATTTGGGGAGACGCGCCCCTCACCGCATTGGGCGAGCTGAAGGGCGCGTCTCATCATCAGGAGGTCAAAATTATTGAAATCCTCCATGGAGCGTTTATCGTTTATCGATTATCGTATCTTGTCGAGGGCTATAATTACTCAAATCCTCTGAGACGGAGCAGCGCGTGTGAGTCGGGCTTATGACCACGGAATCTTTCGAAGAGCACCATTGCGTCCTCGGTGTCGCCGGGTTCGAGAATATTTTTCTTGAAAGACTCGGCGGTAGCCGGGTCGAAGAT
This sequence comes from uncultured Sangeribacter sp., assembly GCA_964431295.1. GTDB lineage: Bacteria > Bacteroidota > Bacteroidia > Bacteroidales > Muribaculaceae > Lepagella. The sequence continues at coordinate 6,567 of CAYSJG010000098.1, forward strand.
GCCGTTTTCAAGAAATTTCTCCCATGCGTCAGCCTCAAGCACCTGGCTCCAGAGATAAGTGTAATATCCGGAGGCGTAGCCGTCATCGCCGAATATGTGTTTGAAATATGGCGAGCGGTAGCGGAAGGTGATCTCCTCGGGCATGCCGATCTTGTCGGCGATTTCCTTTTCAAATGCCATGACGTCCACATTCTCTCCGTTGTGCATACCCCAGTAGAGGTCAAGGAGCGCGGCGCCGGCGAGCTCGGTGGTGTTGAATCCCTGATTGAATTTGGAAGCGGCGGTGAGCTTGCTTACGAGCGAGTCGGGTATGACCTCTCCGGTCTTGTAGTGGCGTGCGTAAGTCTTGAGGAGCTCGGGCGAGAAGGCCCAGTGCTCGTTGATTTGCGAGCAGGTCTCCACGAAGTCACGGTCCACATTGGTGCCGGCGAGGCTCTTGTATGGAGCCTTGGTGAGCATACCCTGGAGCGCGTGTCCAAACTCATGGAATGTAGTCTCGATCTCATCCACAGTCAGAAGAGCCGGAGTGTCGCCAGCGGGACGTGTGAAGTTGCCTACATTGTATACGATGGGGCGTTTGTATTCGCCGTTTTCGTAAGTGCCGGCGCTCTGTAGCTGTTCCATCCATGCGCCCTGCAGCTTGGTGTCACGCGGGAAGAAGTCAGTCATGAAGACGGATATGTGTTCGCCGGTCTTTTTGTCGGTGACGTCATATACAGTGACCTCATCCATATATTTGGGTGCGTCGGGCATCTCTGTCATCTGTATGCCGTAGAGTCTTTCGGCGGCTCCGAAGAGTCCGGAGATCACATTGTCGAGCGGGAAGTATGGCCGGAGCTGGCTCTCGTCGAAGTCAAACTTCTGTGCCTTGACCTTTTCAGCATAATAGTAATAGTCCCAGGGTGCGATCTTGAATCCACCGCCGTGAGCGTCGACATATGCCTGCATGTCAGCGACCTCCTCGGCGGCTCGTTTTACGGCCGGCTTGAAGACCTGGAGCAGCAGTTCTTCGGCGGCCTCGGGAGTTTTGGCCATGACACGCGAG
>CAYSJG010000099.1:0-7511 GCA_964431295.1 uncultured Sangeribacter sp.
TGCGGGTATCGTAGGGCACCATATTCTTGTTGGCGGTGATGTCGGCTTCCACGAGCACGCGCTCTGCCTTCTTGCCGCTCATCTCGGGGAATTTCGGGCGAAGGTCCACCAGCATGCAGTGGTTGTCCGTTCCGTCGGAGATAATCTTGTATCCTCTCTTGATCAGAGCCTCTGCCAGAGCTGCGGCGTTCTTCTTTACCTGAGTGGCATACTCTTTCCATTCGGGCTGGAGAGCCTCTCCGAATGCGACGGCCTTTGCAGCTATGACGTGCTCGAGCGGTCCACCCTGAGTGCCGGGGAAAACAGCGGAGTCGAGTATGGCAGACATTTTCTTGATCTCTCCCTTGGGTGTCTTCTTGCCCCAGGGGTTGTCAAAATCCTTGCCCATGAGTATCATGCCGCCACGCGGACCGCGGAGAGTCTTATGAGTGGTAGTGGTGACGATGTGAGCGTGCTTTACAGGATTTTCGAGGAGTCCGGCGGCGATAAGACCGGCGGGGTGTGCCATGTCGACCATGAATATAGCGCCAATCTCATCGGCCAATTTGCGGATGCGGGCATAGTCCCATTCGCGGCTGTAGGCGGAAGCTCCGGCGATGATGAGCTTCGGACGCTCGGCGCGTGCTTTCTCCTCCATCTCTTCATAGTTGACGCGGCCTGTCTCAGCGTCTACAGTGTAGGAGATGGGGTGATAGTTTAGACCGGAGAAGTTGACGGGGCTGCCGTGTGAGAGGTGTCCTCCGTGTGCGAGGTCCATGCCCATGAAAGTGTCGCCGGGCTGCAGGCATGCGAGGAATACCGCCATGTTGGCCTGAGCGCCGCTGTGAGGCTGTACGTTGACCCATTCGGCGTCAAAGAGCTTCTTGGCGCGCTCTCTGGCGAGATTCTCGGCCTCGTCGACTACCTGGCAACCGCCGTAGTAACGGTGGCCGGGATAGCCCTCGGCATATTTGTTGGTGAGGCAGGAGCCCATGGCACGCATTACCTCGTCGCTTACGAAATTTTCACTGGCGATGAGCTCGATGCCGCGGCGCTGACGGAGGTGCTCACGGTCGATGATCTCAAAGATTTGGTTGTCTCTTTGCATGGTAATTATAGATGAATTAACGCGGCGGCTTGGCGCAGCGCAAGGTTAGTGTATCGTTGATATTCTATCTTTGGTCAGATACCCTTGTCGGATAGCCTGTCGGTAAAGATCCTTATGGGGAATCCGCAGGCAAAGATAGTGAGAAGAGCGCATATCTGCAAATCATCCGCCGAAATTATCATAATGTATTTGCGACGGCTCGACTCCGAGGTCGTAGAGCATCTTGTTGACGGCATTGCTCATCGGGCCGGGACCGCACATGTAATACTGGATGTCTTCAGGTGCGGGATGATCCTTGAGATATTTCTCATACATCACCTGATGTACGAATCCGGCCGTATACTTCACACCTGCGGCATCTGCGGCGGGGTCGGGACGATCGAGCGCAAGATAGAATTTGAAGTTGGGGAAATCCTTCTCCAGCTGCAGGAAGTCCTGGAGATAGAATACCTCGTTGAGCGCGCGTGCTCCGTAGAAGAAGGACATCTTGCGGTCGCGTGTATTGAGTGTGCGTGTCATCCACATGATTTGTGCGCGGAGAGGAGCCATGCCGGCGCCTCCGCCTACCCAGATCATCTCGTCGGTGGAGTCGACTATGGGATGGAAGTCTCCGTAAGGTCCTGACATGAGCACTTTGTCGCCCGGTTTGAGCGAGAAGATGTAGGAGGATGCTATGCCCGGACTGACAGGCTGAAAACCGACTTGCGGTTTCGGCTTGAAGGGAGGAGTGGCGATACGCACCGTAAGCATGATGCGGTCGCCCTCCTCGGGATAGTTGGCCATGGAGTATGCTCTGACAGTCTCTTCAGTGTTGCGGCAGCTGAGAGTGAAAAGTCCGAACTTCTCCCAAGCCGGGAGATATTCCTCTCCGATGAGGGCCTTGTCGATATCCTTGTCGTATGACATTGAATATTTCGGAATGCGTATCTGCGCGTAGGAGCCGGGTATGAAGTCCATGTGTTCCCCTTTGGGGAGAGCTACGATGAATTCCTTGATGAATGTGGCGACATTCTTATTGGAGATGACCTCGCATTCCCACTCCTTGACGCTGAGTGCGGCAGCGTTGACCTGGAGCTGCATATCCTCCTTGACTTTGACCTGGCAGCCGAGTCTCCAATGGTCGCGGATCTGTCGGCGCGTGAAGTGTACGGCCTCTGTGGGGAGCATTTCACCCCCTCCGGAGAGCACCTGTACCTTACACTGTCCGCAGCTGCCCTTTCCTCCGCAAGCCGATGAGAGGTGTATGTCGTGGGCTCCGAGTGTCTGCAGGAGCGTCGAGCCGGTGTCAGCCTGGATGAGACGCGAGCCATCGTTGATAGAGATGGATACCTTGCCGGACTTTACCAGGAAATGCTTGGCCACAAGGAGCAGGGCCACGAGCACCAGCACGAGGATGAGAAATACGAGTGAAGCGACTATAATCATAATCTGTCAAATCTTAATGCCGAGGAAGCTCATGAATGCGATGCCCATAAGTCCTGTGATGATGAAGGAGATGCCCACGCCCTTGAGCGGTTTGGGGATATTGTTGTACTCGAGACGTTCGCGTATGGCGGCCAGGCACACAATGGCGAGAAGCCATCCGATACCGGAGCCGGCGCCGTAGACAGTGGCTGTCCAGGCATTGCTGAAGTCGCGCTGCTGCATGAAGAGGACCGCGCCGAGGATGGCGCAATTGACTGCTATCAGCGGCAGGAATATGCCGAGCGAATTATAGAGCGAGGGCGAGAATTTCTCTATAAACATCTCCAGCATCTGCACCAGGGCGGCGATGACAGAGATGAACATTATAAGTCCGAGAAATGAGAGGTCGGCATCGGCATATTCCGCACCGAGCCAGCTCAGCGCTCCCGGCAGCAGTATGTATTCGTTGATGGCCCAGCATACCGGGAGCGCCACCATCAGCACGAATGTGACAGCTGTGCCGAGGCCGAGAGCAGTCTTGACATTTTTCGACACTGCGAGATATGAGCACATACCCAGGAAGTATGCGAATATCATGTTGTCGATAAATATCGAGCGTATGAAGAGATTGAAATTTTCCATTGTCAGAGTATTTGGGTCGGCGTGTTATTTGGCGTCATCGTTTTTTGAACGGTGTACCCAGATGATACATGCCACGCAGATGAGCGCCATCGGCGGGAGTATCATCATACCGTTGTTTTGATAACCATGTTCGTAGCACCACTGCGGTATCACCTGGTAACCCCATAGAGTGCCGCTGCCGAGGAGCTCGCGGAAGAAGGCCACGGTGATGAGCACCCAGCCGTAGCCGAGTCCGTTGCCTACGCCGTCGAGAAATGAGTTCCATGGATTGTTGGAGAGTGCGAAAGCCTCGAGGCGTCCCATTATGATGCAGTTGGTGATGATGAGCCCGATGAATACAGAGAGCTGCTTGGAGACATCGTAAGCGTATGCCTTGAGGACCTGGTCCACAATGACTACAAGCGCGGCGACAACCACAAGCTGCACGATGATGCGTATGGCTGTCGGTATGGTCTTGCGCATGGCGGAGATGATGACGTTGGCGAATGCGAGGACCGCGGTCACCGATATGGTCATTACCACTGCAGGCTCAAGTTTTGCGGTGACGGCGAGGGCCGAGCAGATACCGAGTATCTGTACGATAACCGGATTCTCCTTGGAGAAGGGGTTGACCAGAGGTATGAATGATTTTGGTATTTTCATCTTGGAGGGTTATTCATTGTAGCCGGAGTCGGCGGTGAGGTCGGCCTTGTTGTCGGCGAGTGATGGTGATTGTGGGGTGGAGGCGAGACTTTTCAGGAATGCCGTGTAAGGCTCGAGAGAGTCTTTGAGCATTTTCTGTACGCCCGTGCTGGTGACCGTGCCTCCGCTGACCGCGTGTACGTATGGGAGGTCGCCGGCAGGTTCGCGGCCTGCCTTGACCACAAGTACAGATGTGAAGTCACCTTTGTCGTTGAATACATTTTTGCCGTCAAACTGTGACGCAAATGCCGGCTTCTCGATTTCAGCGCCGAGTCCCGGGGTCTCACCCTGATGAGCGAAATATGCTCCGTAGATAGTGTCACCGTCGGCGTCGAAGGCGATATATCCCCAGATGGGGCCCCAGAGTCCGGCACCGTATACCGGGAGGATATATTTGACTCCGTTGTCTGTCTGACATTCAAACACCGGGAGCAGGCGTTTGTCGGCCGGCACACGGCTCTCCTCTCCTATGTTGACATCGAAGGGGGCAGTGTCGGCGTCGACATGCTCTCCGTCGGTATTGACGAGAAACTCGGATGTGACATGTTGCTTATAGAGGTCGCCGACGCTCTCTCCCTTGGCGGGCGCTATTCGCGCGGCGGCGAGTATCTGGCGGCGAGTGTCGTTGGCGATGTTTTCGGCCTGTGCCGGCCGAAGCGCCTGATATATGAGCGCGAGAGTGACTCCTACGGCGAGCACGAGCACCGCCGAGTATATTACAGTATATAGATTGCTCTGTCTATTGATCATGGCTTCGAGGTATTAGGCGTTAATGTCAGTGTCCACGACCTTGCGTCGCAATCTGCGTCTCACATTTGCTTCCACCACACACCAGTCGATAAGTGGTGCGAAGCAGTTCATGAGCAGCACGGCGAGCATGGCGCCTTCGGGGAATCCGTTGTTGTAGCAGCGGATGATGATGGCCACAGCTCCTACGAGAAATCCGTATATCCATTTGCCGGTATTGGTATGGCAAGCCGTGACGGGGTCGGTGGCCATGAATACAATGGCGAAGGCGAGTCCGCCGAAGAGGAATTGATGGAGGGGCGAGATCATGGATACCGGGTATTCAGGGGTGGCGAAGGCAAATGCGAGCCCTCCCATGGCGAGAGCTCCGGCTATTGCGGAGAGTATGATGCGCCATGATGCTATGCCGGCAATCAGGAGTATGACCATGCCGATGAGTATGCAGAGTATCGAAGTCTCTCCCCAGGATCCGGAGTTGAATCCCAGGAACATGTCGAGCCATGACAGCGGTGTGCCGTTGACGGCAGTCAGTGCGATGTGACCGCCGGACTGAGCCACCTCGGCCAGCGGTGTGGCGCCTGAGAAGGCGTCGATGGCGGGAGTGTCGCCGAGCGAGACAAAGGGAGCGTCGCCGCTCATCTTTGAGGGGTAGGCAAAGAATAGGAATGCGCGCGCAGTGAGAGCCACATTGATGAAATTGTATCCCGTGCCGCCAAACACCTCTTTGGCGAAGATGACAGCAAAGGCTACGGCTACGGCAATCATCCAGCAGGGTGTGTCCACCGGACAGATCATAGGTATGAGAAGTCCTGACACCAGAAATCCCTCCTGTATCTCGTGTCCCCGAAGTTGGGCGAAGATAAATTCTATGCCGAGTCCCACCACGTATGACGTGACAATCATCGGAAGGACGGCCAGAAAACCGTAGATAAACAGATTGAGGAATCCCGTGTCGGCCGTTCCTGTGGCCAGGGCGTGCTGGTATCCGATGTTCCACATGCCGAAGAGGCAGCATGGCAGCAGTGAGATGACTACTGTTATCATGGTGCGCTTCAGGTCGTTGGCATCATGGATATGAGCGCCTCCCTGAGAGGTTTCGTTGGGAGTGAAGAGGAAGGTATAGAGTCCGTCGAATACGGAATGGAATGCGCTGAAGCGTCCACCTTTCTCAAATTGGGGTTTCAGACGGTCCACCCCTCGTTTAAGTCTTTTGAATTTAGGCATATGCTATGAATCGTTGCGCAGCCGGTCGAGTCCGTCGCGGATTATTTTTTGAAGCGGTTCTTTGGATGTGTCCACAAATTCGGGGAGCGCGAAGTCCTCGGGCGCGACTTCGAAGATACCGAGATTTTCCATTCGGTCGTAGTCGGAGGCTATCACGGCTTTGAGGAGGTATTCCGGATAGATGTCAAAGGGGAATACGGCGTCAAATTCGCCTGTGAGCACCATGGCGCGGTGTCCTCCGAGGAGTCTTGTGTCGAATCTGAAGGGTCTGCGCATCCTGAAGAGTCCGGCGGGGAGCATTCTCTTGACGCTGAATTTGGATGTGGACAATGATGCCCATCCCATGAATTCATCCACATGCTCTCCCTCCTCCACTACCGAGATCTGTCGGTATGGGAAACGGAGGAAGGTATTGCTGTCGGATGTTTTGGCTCCTGTGAGCAGATTTCCGGAGATGACTCTCTGTTCGGCGCCCTCTTTGAGAGTGAAGAGGGTGAGTATTTCTGAGATGTCCGCACCGGGAGTGGTTTTGCAGAGGTGAGGGTTGAGGACTTGCGGTCCGGTGACGGCTACAGTGGTTTCCGTGAGGAGCGTGTGGGTGTTGAAGAGATATCCGATAGCGGCGAGGGTACGGATGTCGAGTGTCCATACGGTGTCTCCCTTGGCCATCGGTTTGAGGGCGGCGATCTGCGGTCCGGTGTTGCCTGCGGGATGAGGGCCGTCGAAGATGGTCACTATCGCCTGATGGTTGGCGATGGTTTCCAGTTCGGAGGCCTGTTGTCGACGGCATCCGAGCCAAAGATTGCCCGGAGTGAGTGCGGCGAGCACGAGTATTCCTTTATATATGTCGGTCTTGTCGAGTCCTGCGGCGAGGTCGTGTATGGCGCATGGCGCGGAGTCGAAGCAGGTGACGAAGATGTCTCTCGGAGTGGCCTCTCCCGGTACGATGTCGTAAGGCCGCTGTCGCATCTGAGCCCAGAGACCGCTGTTTTTCAGTACAGCTCTTGCCTGTGCTCTGAACGCGAGTATTCTGTCAGCGATTTTTTTATCCTCTTTGGCCGCCATTCTTTCAGCCGGCTCCGGGACATGGTCGGGTACTTCAAAGTCTACGCAGTCCGGGTCGTAGTCATCAGCGGTGACGGTGAGGCATTCAATATGTCTCCTTTCTCCTCTTCTGACCTCTGCCACGGTGCCGCATACAGGCGATACGAGTCTGATATCGTCATCCTCCTTGGCTTGCAGCAGGGTAGAGCCTACGGTGACGCGGTCGCCCGGCTTGGCGATGGCTTTCCATTTGTAGCCCGGGAAGTCATCGGGAGTCACGGCCACGGTTTTGGGACGATAGCTCTCCACTTGGTCGGATGGTTGGCCGGCCACGGGGATATCCAGTCCTTTCTTGATTTTAATGATTCTGGCCATATATGATGGTTTTGTCAGGTGTGGCCGCAAGATGAAGTTGAGGAAGCGGGCGCGCACCCAAGCATTTTTTACAAAATTACAAAAAATGCTTAATATCGTAGACTCAATCCTGCAAAAAAATCTCCATCAATTGGCACATTGATAATAATCGCATTATCATTGCCGCGATGATGAATGTCGTGGTCCGGCGACCCGGCAGGGCGAATCGCCGCAATATTGATAATCGGATTTCGTTGACCGATGATGGATGTTTCGCTCAAGGACGGCCAGGTACGGGTCGTAATAATTTAGCCAGTTGTGTTTAGAC
>CAYSJG010000100.1:0-7506 GCA_964431295.1 uncultured Sangeribacter sp.
TGGAGAGTGCGGTGCAGACTACACCTCCGATGACCATAGAGGCGACTATACCGGAAGTGCCGCTGAGTCCGATGCCCGCGAAGATAGCCGATGCGATGATGAGGGTCATAAGAGTCATGCCTGATACGGGGTTGCTGCCGACAATGGCGATGGCGTTGGCTGCCACAGTCGTGAAGAGGAATGCTATGATCACAACCACGAGCCATGCGATGGCCGCCTGCCAGAGAGTGTTGATGACTCCGGCCCAGAAGAATGCGAATACGGCGATGAGTGCGAGCACGACAAAGAAGACAATATGCTTCATGGATATGTCGGTCTGCCAGCGTATCTCTTTGGCAGCCGAGCTTTTCCCTTTGAGTTCGCGTCCGGCGAGTCCGACGGCCTGTCGGATGATGGGCCAGGATTTGATGATGCCGATGACGCCGGCCATTGCGATACCGCCGATGCCTATCATGCGCGCAAACTCCTTGAAGATGTTGTCAGGAGTCATCGCCTGCATCTCCGGAGCTCCGTAAGTGCCCAGAAGAGGTATGACAATCCACCAGACGAATATGGAGCCGGCGAATATCACGAAAGCATATTTGAGTCCAACGATATATCCGAGTCCCAGAAGAGCGGCGCCGGTGTTGCAGCTGAGCACGAGCTTTGTCTTCTCAGCTATCGCAGTGCCCCAGGAGGAGGCTGTGGACTGAATGGTCTCCGCCCACCAGCCGAATGTGGCCACGAGATAATCGTAGATACCGCCGATCAGCGAAGCAATGATAAGAGTCTTGGCCTGACTGCCTGTCTCTTTGGCGTCACCGGCACCGGAGACGAGCACCTGAGTGGTGGCGGTAGCCTCAGGGAAGGGGTATTTACCGTGCATATCCTTCACGAAATATTTGCGGAAGGGTATGAAGAAGAGTATGCCGAGTATGCCGCCGAGCAGTGAGCTAAGGAATATCTGATAGAAATTGACGGCGATGTCGGGATATTTTGCCTGCAGGATAAATAGAGCCGGCAGTGTGAAGATGGCGCCTGCCACAATGACTGCGGAGCATGCGCCGATGGACTGGATGATGACATTCTGGCCTATGGCATTCTTCTTGCCAAGAGCGTTGGAGAGGCCTACTGCGATAATGGCGATGGGTATGGCGGCCTCAAACACCTGGCCAACCTTCAGGCCGAGATAAGCTGCCGCGGCCGAGAAGATTATGGCCATTACAAGACCGGTGATCACCGAATAGGGTGTCACCTCTTTCTGCGGTTTTTCCGGATGCATCACCGGAGTGTACCGCTCGTCTGCAGCCAGCTCCTTGAAGGCATTTTCCGGCAAACCCGTGGGGGTAGTCAGATTTTCGTCTACTTCTTTCATATCATGATTGTTAAGATTTATGTCCGAATTTTTAGCGTTCTTATCACGCGAAGATAATAATTTTTTTTTCGCGAAGATTAAAAAAATCGTATGTTGCACAACAATCTCGTAAAAAAATATTAAATTTGAACAATTGCTTATTAAATAATAATTATTATTATGTCACAAAACCAACTTTACATGCAGCGTGCCAAGCAGTATCTGAGCGGTCTCTGGGGTCCGGCTGCAGTGGCTACGCTGATTTACATGCTGCTTATCGGCGCGTGCTCGATGACTTACGTCGGTGAGTATATTCTTTACGGACCGCTTATGGTAGGCTATTGCCTCTTCCTGATGAGCCTGGTGAGCACCCGTCAGGGTGACTACAACCTTCTCTTCAAGGGATTCAACAATTTCGGCAATACGCTCGTGGCGGGATTGCTTGTGTCGCTCGCTATAAGTGTAGGCGTGATTCTGCTTATCGTTCCTGGTATTATAGTAAGTCTCGGACTTTCAATGACATTTTTTATTATGGTGGACAATCCCGGGATGAGCGGCATTGACGCCATGCAGGAATCATGGCGTATTATGAACGGCCACAAATGGGATCTCTTCTGCCTCTATTTCCGTTTCATAGGCTGGTATCTTCTCGTGATCCTCACATGCGGTATCCTCGCATTGTGGGTGACTCCTTATGTCACAGTGGCACAGCTTAATTTCTATCGTCAGATCCGCTACGGCAGCTTCTGATACAACCGCTTGCTCTGAGAAAATAGAGAAGCGCTATTAAACCATCGGGTCATCGGCTTGTCCTAAAGTCGGTGACCCGAATTTTTGGACAGACAGGTCCGCGGGTCCTTGCAAAGCTTAATTTCAGAACTGTTAAAATTTAATTCCGGGGATTTTCCAGTCATCTCCCTGCTTCGTTATTAAAATGACAAAACATATCTTATCAGCTGTTCTCTCTCTGACCCTCCCTGTATGTGCATGGGCCGATGCCTCCGTCAGCGGTACGGCGATAAATAAAGAGACAGGAGCGCCTATTGATTTTGCGACAGTGCAGTTGCTCGATGCCGACACAGACAAGGCACTCCCTATCGGGGTGAATACTGACGAGAACGGCCGTTTTACCATTCCGGGTGTGAAGAGCGGCAAGTATCTTATCAAAGTGTCCTCTGTAGGTTCTGTGGATCAGGCGCGTAGTATCACCGTAGGTGATGCAGATGTCAACGTCGGCGCTATAAAGCTGGCCGATGACACGAAGGTGCTTCAGGAAGTAGTGGTAGAGGGAGTGCGCAGTCAGATGCGCTTTGAGCTGGATAAAAAGGTGTTTCAGGTAGATGCCAATATAGCGTCGGCAGGGCAGTCAGCCAGCGAGCTTCTCGAGTCCATCCCCTCGGTGGAAGTCGACCAGGACGGCGAGGTGTCGCTCCGCGGTGACTCGTCGGTGACTGTATGGATCAACGGCAAGGAATCAGGCCTTACAGCCGACAATCGCGCACAGATCCTCGAGCAGATCCCTGCGGAAACAATCGAAAGCATAGAGGTGATCACCAATCCGTCGGCCAAGTATTCCCCCGAGGGTACCTCCGGTATCATCAACATCGTGCTGAAGAAGGATCGCCGCGGGGGATATTTCGGGAGTGCGCAGTTGAGCGCCAATACACGTGGCGGCGGCAATGCCGGCTTTGACTTCAACTACAACTCCTCCAAGTGGGAGGCATTCGCCGGCCTGGGCTTCCGCATGCGCCATAACTTCAGCGAGAAGTCATCCCGGCGCACTTACGATGGTACCGACAACTTCCTGAATCTCGACGGATTGAACAAAAACCACGGCAACAACCTCTTTTTCCGCCTCGGTGCCACATATCATCTCACAGACAAGGATCAGTTTTATGTCAATGGTTTCGGTATGTTCGGTCATCGCTGGAGCCATGGATTCAATGAATATTCCTCAAACCTGCCGGGTCAATGGAGCTCAAACATCAACCGTACAAGCGAGACCTCCGACAGCCGCGGAGCGCATGCGGAGATGGGATATAAGCATGAATGGTCCAAGACTCAGTCGCTGGATATTCTTGTAGGGTACAATCACTGGGGCGGCCCGTCGCAAAGAGATTATCATGAAAGCCAGTCCTTCGAGGGGATGCCAGGCTATGATCCGGATCTGTATCCCGACAATGACGAATACAGCCGTCAGAATCAGCATATCCTGACCAACTCCGCAGAGGTCAAGGTGGACTATACTCAGCAGCTTGTCAAGTGGCTGAAGCTGGAGGCCGGTTTTCAGGGTAATTATTCGCATGAGAATACTCCTGTGACGACTTACGACGGCACCGGCTGGGACAATCTGGCGATCAACAAGAGCCTTTACAATAAATTCATATACAACAATAATATCTCGGCCCTCTATTTCACGCTCGGCGGCAATGTTAAAAACTTCAGTTTTTCGGCCGGTCTGCGCGGCGAGGCATGGCAGATAGCCACCAAATCTCTCGAATATGGCCAGACAACGGACTCGCAGGACTGGTACAGACGCAATAAATTCGCACTTTTCCCCTCGGCATATCTGAGCTATTCGCTCCCTTATGACAACGAGCTGCAGATCAACTATACGCGGCGCATACGCCGTCCCTGGGGTGGTCAGCTCAATTCATTCATGGATATCTCCGACCCCACCAACATAAGATATGGTAATCCCGAACTCGAGCCGCAGTATGCCAACGCTTTTGAGCTGAATTATATCAAGAGCTGGACGATGCACATGATTTCCGTGTCAGCATATCTGCGCACATCCGAGAATATGATGAACCGTATCTCATATCTCGAGGGTGACGTCATGTATTCCACTTGGGCCAATGTGTCGAGCGATATGAACTCCGGTGTGGAGATAGTGGCTAAAAATTCACTCTTCAAGGGTGTTCTTGACCTGACCACGACAGTCAATCTGTATAATAATCATATCTCCGCGTGGGATCTGGACTTCAAGTCGCCTGTCAACGGACAGATATACAAGGTGTCAGGTGAGAAGCGCAACTCGTTTGCATGGGATGCGCGTATGATGGCCAACTTCAAGCTCCCCTGGGGTATAGGTCTGCAGCTTACCGGCAGCTACCGGTCGAAGACACTGACAGCTCAGGGCAGTCGTCAGCCCGGATGGAGAGTGGAGGCAGGCATCCGCAAAAGTTTCGGCGACTGGACTTTCTCGGTCAACTGTCGCGATATCTTCAATTCGCGTGTGTTCAAAGACTCCGTGGTGGGTCCGGGCTATTACCAGTACAACGAGCACACCCATGGCAGCCGCAGCGTGCGCTTTACCATCAAATATTCCTTCGGCAATATGAAGGCAAAGCACAACCGCAACAACAGTGGAGAACCGACAGACACCAGCGGTTACGGAGGCGAGGAGATGTAGGAGCCATTCCTATATCTCCCTACCTCTAAAACGACTCCTAAACTCCTAAACTCACAAGTTGAAGTAATAGGTGCCGGTGGAGAGATTGGTATAGAAGTCGTATGTATTGCCGCGAAGGTAGTAGCTCGTATTGTAGGCCGGCTGATCCACATTGCGGTTCCAGGAGTTTGTCCAGGGATTCCAGGCGTTGAGCACCAGTGCTTTGTATTGCGCACCGTCATAATGGTATTGTACGAGCAGCGGTATAGTTCTCCAGATTCCCTGTGTGTCATATCCGCAAGCGAGCACTTTAGTGGTGCCGGCATTGACATCCGATCCCGTGACTGTCGGAGTATTGATGATGATGGATGGTGAGGAATAGTATCCCGGTCCCCAGGGGCTGCCCCAGTCCGGTCCTCCCCATGCCGGTGACATCGGCGGCGGACCTCCAAAACCGGGTCCTCCCATATTCGGATTTCCAAATCCTCCCGTGTTGGGGGTAAATGCGCCTCCTGATCCCGGAGCCGGCGAGCTGTTCTGTCCGTATCCTGATACGGAGCATATCAGAGCCATTGTCAGTGCTGCAAGACTCTTATAGACAGATGATATTTTCATAATCGTAAGACTTTTATATATTAACGCCTCGCTATTTTTATCTGTTCGGTCGGCGGCGATAATAAATAGTCGGGTCAGTCATTGTGGCATCATACGTAATGCCCCTGCGTTAACATTTTTTGTGGGATGGGGTCTAAGGCATGGCCTGAGGTGAAGCGCAAGGTCAAACGTTATTTTTTATGAAAATTTAGATAATTATTTTGTGGATGTCGGTATAATTATATAAATTTGTGCGTTATACCATGCTAACATCCAATACCAGAGTAATAATCAATATATCAATATTCTCCAAATGAAAAGAACCATACTTGCTCTATTTGCCGCAGCTGCTTTTGCCGGCAGCATGTCGGCCGAGGTAGTGGATCCGACGTTCTATACCGAGGATTTCATAAAGATGGGTCAGGAAAATGACTTCGTGACAGATGGTTGGACCACCTATGGCGTAGATTTGCAGCCGGCGGATCTCGTGGCCGGTTTCTATGAAGGCTCGGAAGGGGTGTCCTACTGTCTTCTGAACTACGGTGATCTCTGTATCCCGATGGCCAACACAAACTTCGTGTATACAGCTGCGGATCAGCAGGCAGACCAGTGGCTTGTCTCTCCTGAAATAGAGATTCCCGCTGATGCCGACAATGCAGTGCTCTCTTTTGATGTATGCGTATATACAGGCAAGGGTGCGCTGGGAAGCGGCACAAATCCCTTCGAGGTCTATATCTCCACCGAGGGGACCGAGAAGGCTGACTTCGGCGAGGCAATATTCAGCGGAACAGTGCGCGGCAGCATCTCCAATGAGATGGTCACCAAGCAGTTCTGCATCCCGGCCAACGGTTATGCCGGCAAGAAGGTGCATCTGGCGTTTGTGGCCAAGGGTAGAGATATTGGTATGACCGGATTTACCAACCTTGTACTGGGCAATTATTACGTGTCTTTCCAGAACAATACCGTAGCCGTAGGCAATGTGGGTGAGAAGTATGACATCAAGATAAATGTCAAAATGAAAACCCCGGTAGCGTGCCCGGGTCTCTATGTGACTCCGATCATCAACGGCGTTCGTGGTGAGGAGGAGTATCGTAAGAAGGAGTTCGGCGGCAAGAGCACATCTCCCACACTCCAGTATATAGTGCTTGAAAATGCCATAGACGTGGTGGATAAGAATGCCGTATATTATGAAGTGGAGTTCCGCCCCGATTATGAGAACGCTCCGGTGTCCAAGATTTCCGGCTCAGTAGGCGTGCCTCAGGTGGACTATGTCAGCAACGTAGTGATGGAGGAGGGTACCGCCACCGGTTGCGGGTTTTGTCCTCGTGGAATAGCTGCGATAAATTATTTCAAGGATATGTATCCCGGCAGCGAGACTCAGGGCAAAGTGATATCCATCGCAGTCCACGGCAACATGAACTATGCCGACCCGATGAATACCGGTGTGGCCGACTATCTGGCACGTCTCTATTATGCCAACGGCACTACAGGTCTGCCGCAGGCTATGTTCAACCGTGCCACCAAGGGCGCCGATCCCACCAACAAGGCTTTTGTGGAGGAGATGATAGCCGAGCGCAGCAACAACCATCTGAAGATTACAGAAGTAATATGTCCCGAGCTTGAGGAGGGTGACTATATGCAGGGTAAGGAGATTACCGTGAAATTTGACGCCCGCAATTCGTATGACGGTGAAGGTCTTGACTATAGCGCGGCCATCGTGCTCATCGAGAATAAAGTGCAAGGCTCTACCAGCGGATATGAGCAGACCAACTATTTCTACAATCAGACAGATGCTGCCATAATCCAGAACTACGGCAATTGGATACTTCCCTATCTGAAAGATTTCCTTCCCGGCGGTTCTTTGTCGATGGAGCATATCCCGGCCGGCAAGATGACTTATGACCATGTGGCCCGCGGTATCTGGCCCGACTTCTTCGGTGAGGCTCTCCCTGACAGCTGGGTGGCGGATGTACCTCAGAATATCACGATGAAGTTTATCGTGCCTCAGAATGTTCTCGATTGGGAAAATGTGGAGGTAGTAGTACTGATGCTTCGCAATGAGGTGGTCAATACCGCCAAGCGCACTGTAATCGTAGGCTCCGACATCATGCCTTACTCTTCGTTTGTGACAGGTTCGGGCGTGAAAGGTGTAGAGAACGACAATGTGCATGTAGAGCGTCACGGC
>CAYSJG010000101.1:0-7478 GCA_964431295.1 uncultured Sangeribacter sp.
CAGACTTACTATCCAGAAGCATCTTCACCCATAAATGAAATTTTCGAAGCCCTGCAACAAGGTTTTTACAGATCAGAAAAAGTATATCCGATTTCCGACTTTGAAAACAATTATCAAAGAAAAATATACCATTTATTTGCAGACCCATCTATGTGTATATATACAAAAAATCCATATCGGTCAGCACAACCCACATATGTAATAACTAGAACAGAGACTGGAGTATCTGTTACGGTTTCAAATTTCTCTGGAGTAGTATCTTTTTATAACACAAAAAATGGTGATATCAAAAGATATGTGGGGACATCTACATTCTTTTATCCTACTGATACTCCAGAAAAAGTATGTGTCTCTTTAAAAGAAGCCAATAGGCCTGTATATGTAAATCTTGGAAATTCCTCAAACCTAAATTTTGATTAGCCATGGATCGTTTATTCAAATCCTGCGCCTTTATTCTTCTCACACTCTTGATGGGATTATACAGTGCCGCTCATACTATTGAGCCTGAATTCAATGGAGTAACTGTCAACGACTATCTGGTAGACGAGACTCCTTTACTCGCTCAGCAATTCAGAGAGGATAATGTCAAATACTTGCTCACGTCACCTCCTACGATGCATCTGAAATGGAAGAATGGAAATCTCTACATAACATACAACAACGTATTTCAATTCGATCAATACGCCACTGCACCTAAGCTGTATATTGACGATGACGGAGTCCTTGTCATAACTACAAAAGACAACAGTCAATGGGGACATTGGACTTCCTTCACTGTAAGGGGATTCAAAAACATCTCATTCAACCTGGAATATTCCGGAAAAGTGAGGGTCATGCCGTTTATGAAATACATACCTAAAAATCCATACTACATTACATTGACAGCCCAATATGATCTGGATTGCACAATCAGACTTGACAGCAAAGAAACTACTGATTTCTTCCTTCCGGGCACCGAATGGACTTATGCAATGGTCAGAGATGGAAAATTGACAGGTCAATTCTCTGTTGAAAGATTTTCTGACGACACCACATGTATCAATGGATATGAATACAAGACTCTATTACATTGCGAGGGTGATACATTCAACCCGGATCAGGCTTATCCTATCGCATATATGAGGAATGACGGACTGAAATACTATGTGCTGGGTGTTGACGCAGAACTCCCGGCAAGTATCTGGACCGATGCAATCGACGGAACAGTCAATCCATATAAAATCACTGAGGGGAAAGAATATGCGCTCTACGACTTATACAATTACCTGTACTGGTCCACTGCATATCCGGATGTTCTGGCCAATCGCCGGGAATTCACAATGATTCTGAGCGAAACCACTGTAAAACCACCGGTGTATGAACCGTCATGGGAAATAACACCTACTTCAATGAGACCCTTCACATTGCCTGTAAAGCAATTGACACTGCGTAACGGTGGTCTGATACGCGAAGGTGTGGGATTTCTGGGTGACTGCATACACTCTCTTGCTTATCCGTCACACATCGCTGAGGCCTCGACATCCGGAGCTAAAATCATTATGGTGGACCAAACCATACCGGAAACCGAATCCTGGCCCGAGCGCGATGAACATCTGCGATACATCGATGAAAATCTATACGCCGAATTCAAGAATATCATATCAAAAGTAAACGACATAACGGATAATAATACAGGACTGGTCACTGTCTCCGGCACGACAGTGACATACAACGGCACCGAAAACGCAGAGCTTAGATTGTATAATCCGGATGGAATATTAATCGTAAGCAAAAGCGGCATCGGTCCATTCTCACTGGAATTTACTGATAGAAGCAGAAAAGTTGGGATTTTCACACTGAAAACACCTGACACTTCCCTCAACGGAACATTCCTCGTCAAATAATCTTTGCCGGGATATATCCGTGCTGGATATTCCATTCTCATCAAAATCTTTTCCCCTGCCGGTGACATTGCCGCGCAGGGGATGATACATTTTGCTCGTATTCTCATCGGCAGCCATCAAATCTGAAGCATTTAATATCAATTTTCAACCTCACCGATTATTTACGATTTGATTGACTCATTATTTAACAATAATTTTTTTGTTTTGTTAAAAATATACTATAAATTTGTTAGTGTCACAAAACACCTGACAACATTTTTACAAATTTACATTAACAGAAAGTCTCTACTAAATACTGATGAGTTACCTGAAATTTGACAAAACTCAGATGATCAATCTCGAGCAATCGCTCCCGAAAGAGATGCTGCGCACCAACAAATCCGGCGCTTACCACTGCACCACCATCGTGGGATGTAACACGCGCAAGCAGCACGGACTGCTGGTGATTCCACTTCCGGAAATGGATGATAAAGCGCACATCCTTCTGTCATCGCTCGATGAGACGGTCATCCAGCACGGAGCACCGTTCAATCTCGGTCTCCACCTTTACGAAGGGGGCGTCTTCTCGCCCAACGGCCACAAATACATCCGCGAGTTCAACTGCGAATCTGTCCCCACTGTCACTTATCGCGTAGGTGGTGTAATCCTCACCAAAGAGAAGGTCTTTATCTCACATGAAAACCGCATTCTCATAAAATACACCCTCGTAGACGCACATTCGCAGACCAGACTGCAATTCAGACCGTTTCTCGCATTCCGCGACGCCAATGCGCTCACGCAGGAAAACAACACCTTCAACCGCGATATCCATCCTGTAAAAAACGGTGTGTCCACCTGTATGTACAACGGCTATCCCGAACTCTACATGCAATTCAACAAAAAGGTGGAATGGCATGACGACGGTCATTGGTACAAAGATATCATCTACTATAAAGACCGCGACCGCGGACTCCCGTATAAGGAGGATCTCTGGGTGCCCGGATATTTTGAGATACCCATCAAGAAGGGAGAGAGCATCATCTTCTCAGCATCAACATTCGAGGCCAATCCACGCGAATTCGAGAAGATATACGAAGAGGAGTTGAAGACTCGCACATGCCGCACCTCCTTCTACAACTGCCTCAAAAACTCCGCCAAGCAGTTCTATCTCAAAAATGACAACGGCATGTACATCATGGCCGGATATCCGTGGTATAACGTCCGCGGACGCGACGAGCTTATCGCACTGCCGGGATGTACCCTATCCATAGGACATACGGCAGATTTCGAGGCTATGGCTGAGACATTCATCAAGGCACTCCGCAAATATCTCGACACCGGGGAAAAGGACCGCGTAATCACCGGTATCGACATGCCCGACATACCGCTCTGGACTCTCTGGGCTATACAGCAGTACAGCCGCACGCTGGGCTCCGCACGCTGCCGCGGGAGATATGCGGATGACATAATCTATCTCATAGATATGATACGCGTCGGGAAGGTCCCCAACCTGCGCCTATGCAAAAACGGCCTACTCTCCACCAACGGCGAGTCCACCCCCGTCACATGGCTTTCAGCCTCTCTGCAGGGACGACCCATCATACCCCGTACCGGATACATCGTGGAGTTCAATGCCCTTTGGTACAACGCCCTGCGATTCGCGATATCTCTCCTTGAGCAGGATCCCGCACAGGAGCAGTATGTAGAGTCGCTCAATACACTCGCCGAGAAAGTCAAGCAGGCATTTCTCGACACTTTCCTCAACGACTACGGCTATCTCTACGATTATGTCAACGGCAGCTACACCGACCTCGAGGTAAGACCTAACATGGTGATCGCCATAGGACTCGAATATTCACCCCTCGACAGAAGACAGCGCCGCAAGATTCTCGACCTCGCCACCCGCGAGCTGCTGACACCTAAGGGACTGCGGTCACTCAGCCCGAAATCGTACGCCTATCGACCGATCTACGTCGGCAACCCGGAGGAGCGCGAACTCACGGTCCATCAAGGTCCGGCACGCCCCTGGCTCTTCGGATTCTACGCCAATGCGTATATTAAAGTGTTCGGACTCGCCGGACTCGGATTTATCGAGAGAATGCTTATCGGATACGAAGATGAAATGACCGAGGGATGCATCGGCTCACTCTCCGAACTTTACGATGCCAATCCACCGTATACCGGCAGAGGCGCCGTCTCCACCGCGAAAAACGTCGGCGAAATACTG
Source organism: uncultured Sangeribacter sp. (assembly GCA_964431295.1). Taxonomy (GTDB): domain Bacteria; phylum Bacteroidota; class Bacteroidia; order Bacteroidales; family Muribaculaceae; genus Lepagella. The sequence continues at coordinate 4,090 of CAYSJG010000101.1, forward strand.
CGCACCATCCGCGCAGTCAATGAACTCAATCAAATGCAAACCTATCAAACTGAAAACTCATGAAGGCTCTAATGTTCGGCTGGGAGTTTCCCCCGCATATCCTCGGAGGCCTCGGCACGGCTTCATACGGTCTGACAAAGGGTATGCACAACTGCGGCAACATGGAGATCACTTTTGTCATACCAAAGCCCTGGGGCGACGAAGAGAAGGGATTTGCCAATATCATCGGAGCTTCGCAGACACCGGTAGCATGGAGAGATGTCTCCTACGACTATGTCGCCTCACGTATCGGCAACCTGATCTCCCCTGACATCTACTTCGCGCTTCGCGACCATATCTACGCCGACTTCAACCATCTTGGCCTCAACGACCTCGGATGCATAGAATTTTCCGGCAGATATCCCGACAATCTGCTTGAAGAGATCAACAATTACAGCATCATGGCCGGAGTAATAGCGCGCACCATACCCTGCGACATCATACACTCACACGACTGGCTCACATATCCCGCCGGCATACACGCAAAAAACGTCACCGGCAAGCCCCTCGTCATACATGTACACGCCACTGACTTCGACCGCTCCAGAGGCAACGTCAATCCCACTGTCTTCGCCATAGAGAAGGACGGTATGAACAACGCTGACCACATCATCACCGTCTCCAATCTCACAAGACGCACAGTTATTGAGAAATACGGCATCTCGCCCGATAAGGTCACCACTGTCCACAACGCTGTCATACCTCTCGATCAGGAACTGCTCGACCTCAAGCGCACCGAGACCAAGGACAAAGTCATCACATTCCTCGGACGCATCACCATGCAGAAGGGACCGTAATTTTTTGTGTAAGCTGCCGCCATGGTACTACACAAGACGAAAAACGTCCGCTTCGTAATGGCCGGCTCCGGAGATATGATGGACAAGATGATCAGGCTCGTGGCCAAACGAGGCATTTCAGACAGATTCCACTTCACCGGATTTCTCAAAGGTAAGCAGGTCTACGAAATGCTCCGCAACAGTGATGTCTATGTCATGCCATCCGTATCAGAGCCTTTCGGCATTTCACCGCTCGAAGCCATGGAGATGGGAGTGCCATCCATCATCTCCAAGCAAAGCGGATGCGCGGAAATACTCGACAATGTCATCAAGACCGACTACTGGGACATCGATGCCATGGCTGACGCCATGCACTCCATTATCACCAACTCCGCACTCCATAAAACTCTCAAGGAGAAGGGAATTGAGGAGATACACGGCATCACATGGGAGAAAGCCGGTCAGAAAGTAATCGATATTTACAACAAAGTGCTCGCCGCAAAGGGCTGAGAACTATTAATCTATTTACAATAATATGAAATCTGTTTGCTTCTATTTCAAGATACATCAGCCTTTCCGCCTGAAGCGCTACCGCTTCTTCGACATAGGCAACGACCACTACTACTACGATGACTTCGCCAACGACGATATCATCAACAGAATGGCGGAGCTGAGCTACTTCCCCATGGCTGACACCCTCCTGCACATGATTCAGGAGTCACAGGGAAGCTTCAAATGCGCCATCTCCATCTCCGGCACTGCCATCGAGCAGTTTCAGCTCTACTGCCCGGAATTTATCGACAAGCTCAAGAAACTCTCTGACACTAAATGTGTTGAATTCCTCTCCGGCACGTATTCACATTCACTCGCTTCACTCGAGGATCCGGAGGAATTCATCAGAGAGGTGAAGAGACACGATGATCTCATACGCAATCTTTTCGGAGTGAAGACCAAAGTCTTTGCCAATACCGAACTGATATATGACGATGACATCGCTCTGCTCATCGCTTCCATGGGATTCAAGACATGTCTCACCGAAGGAGCCAAGCATGTGCTCGGATGGAAATCACCGGACTATCTCTACTCCAGCGCGGCGGCACCCAAGCTCAAGCTGCTCCTCAACAACTCCAAGCTCGCCGCTGACATCGCCGAGAGATTCAGCAACTCCGAATGGCCGGAATATCCTCTCACCGCCGACAAATATATCGACTGGATTGCATCACTGCCCGAGCAGGAGCAGGTGGTCAATCTATATCTCTCCATGGATTCCTTCGGAGGATTCAATCCCGCTTCATCCGGCATATTCGATTTCATGAAGGCACTCCCGTACTTCGGCAAGCAGCACGGCGTGGCATTCAGCACCCCCTCCGAAGTGGCCGCAAAACTCAAACCCGTCGGAGAGCTCGCCGTCCCCTATCCTATCTCCGATATGGACGAAGCCCGCGATGTTTCCTCCTGGAAGGGCAACGACCTGCAACGCGAGGCCCTCGGCAAGCTGTACGCTGTAGCCGAACGTGTCAACCTCTGCACCGACCGGCGCCTCAAACTCGACTGGGAGTATCTCCAGAGCTCGGACCACTTCTACTATATGTCCACCGGCAAGACCGCAGGATCTGCTTTCTCACCTTACGACTCACCATTTGCCGCCTTCACCAACTACATGAATGTACTCGCCGACTACCTCGTAAGAGTAGATGAGCAATATCCCGAAGAGATAGGCAATGAGGAGCTCAACTCTCTGCTGCTCACCATCCGCAACCAAGCCTCTGAAATAGAATCGCTCAACAAAGAGGTCAACACACTGCGCACAAATATGCTCAATGCAGAAGGGACCGCCACGACAGAGATCATTGAAGTGACTGACACAACACAGAAAAAAAACAGCCAGGAAAAAGACTGTGAAAAAGAGCACCGGAAAGACCGCTGCCGCAAAAAAGGGAAATAAAGAGAAATAACAAAATCTATCTCTCATATACAACACGGGGTGCGCCTTCAACACAAGACGCACCCCGCGATTTTTCAACTTTATTCTTTCAGAGCCGCTTACAGAGATATATTATATCTCAATCATCATATTTTTTAAAACGGCCGCTTTTGTCAAACTTCATCTCAATGCCGTTGGAGAGCTTCACATCGTAGCCGCCACGCTTGCGCTCGATGCTGACGATATTGCTGCCGCCATGATTTTTCTTCACATACTGCGACACCGTTTTGGGCACAAAGGATGCCGGCACGGATTTCGTAGATGCTGCCTCGACTTCTTTCCAGTTGCCCTTGCTGTCAAAGGTTATCTCGCTGCCATCGCTGAGCTTTACTTCATACTCATCGATTCTGCCGAAATCCTTGTCGACCTTCACCAAGCTGACTCTAGACTTGAAATTCTTCTTTATCACCTCCTTGGCTGCCACTGGCAGAGCTGAGTCATTGTTGACGTACGTATCGGCAAGAGCCGGAGCTACTGCAACGGCCGCAAGCATTAAGCCTAAAAACAATTTCTTCATTTTTCTTATATCTGTTATACTTTTTCAATTTGCACATTTATGAAACGTGTCAGGGTAAATAATTGTTTGATAT
>CAYSJG010000102.1:0-556 GCA_964431295.1 uncultured Sangeribacter sp.
GTCGATGGCCGTACGCTTGCCGGTCTCGATAATCTCCTCTTCCACCTGCTTGCGGACCTTGGCGACCACCTCTTCGATGCGAGCCGGATGTATACGTCCGTCGACCACAAGCTGATGGAGCGCGAGCCGGGCGATCTCACGTCTTACCGGGTCGAAGCCGGAGAGCACGATAGCCTCGGGGGTGTCATCGACAATGATCTCTATGCCGGTGGCGGCTTCGAGAGCGCGGATATTGCGGCCTTCCCGTCCTATGATGCGTCCTTTGATCTCATCGTTGTCGATATGGAATACGGTCACGGAGTTTTCCACCGCGGTCTCTGTGGCCACACGCTGTATGGACTGTATGACGATGCGTTTGGCCTCTTTGGAGGCGGTCATCTTGGCGTCGTCCACGATGTCGTTGATATAGCTTTGTGCCTGAGTCTTGGCCTCTTCGCGGAGCGACTCCACAAGTTTCTCGCGTGCCTCGTCCTGCGAGATGCCGGAGATGCGTTCAAGCTCGTTGCGGGCAGAGGAGAGAAGAGCGTTGAGCTCCTCTTCGCGGGCCTCGTTCTGA
>CAYSJG010000102.1:566-7449 GCA_964431295.1 uncultured Sangeribacter sp.
GATGTTGTTTGGCTTCGAGATGGGCGTCGAGCTCGTCGAGCTGCAGGTTGCGTTCCTTAAGCTGATTGTCGCGCGTGTCGGCCTCTTTCTTACGTCTGTTGAGGTCATTCTGCAGCTGATTGAGCTGCATTTCTCTCTGCTTGGCGCGTGCTTCGGCGGATTGGGCTTTGGAGAGTCGCTGGCTGGCGTTGCGCTCGGCGTCGGCAATTATCTTGACCTCCTCTTCGCGAGCCTTAAGCTGCGCCTTCTCCTTGAGCATATCAGCCTGCTGTCGCGCTTCTTCGAGGATCAGGCTTGCCTGTGAACGTGCGTTTTTGCGTGAGATAAGCCATGCGGCGAGATAGCCGGCGATGATGCCGACGGCCACGCAAATCACGGTAACGGTAATATTGATGTCCATGGTATGTGTCTTGTATGTGGATGTTTGATGTTTAAGTCTATGTTAAAGACTCTTTACCACATACTCATGGTCCTCAGGCGTCTTGTGAAGCGATGGTGTCGAGCCGGTCCTCGATGGAGGCGGCCATATCAGCGGCGCGGTCATATCGCGCTCTCAGCTCTTCGTAGAATGACGCATATTGATATGCGATCATGGCAAGAAGCTCTTTGGGCGTCTTGCGGGGGAAGCGAAGTCGCCAGTCGTTGTAGAGGGCGTCGATGTCCCTCTCCGTCTTTCTGACGGTCTCCTGGCTTTCAAAAGGCACGGTGAGCTGCAGCAGCTCTCCGGCTATGCTGATTTCCATTCTTACAGTGTCGCGTTCGGTCATGAGATGTGTCTCAGAGCGATGGGTCATCGGTGGCGAGGCTTATGGCCTTGTCTATCCGGCGGATAATGTTGGATATTTTCCGTCTGGCCTCCACGATGGTGTCGGGGGAGTCGGCGAGACGGTGCGAGACGGTGAGAAATTGCGAGTCGAGGCGCTGGGCTTCGAGCAGCTTTTCAGTCTCGCGGAGCTTCGATTCCAGGTCTGCGTTGGCACGCTCAAGCTCGGAGCAGCGTTGAGCCAGTTGGCTTCGGCTCTGCTCGAGCAGAGAGATTTTTTTCTCTATGGCTGTCAGTGTAGACTGCAGTGAAGAGGGCATATTGAAACCGATATTTTTACAAAGGTAGTGAAAAATCGGGATACGACCAAGAGTATCGTGTATAAACTGCGCCTATGATCTCACACAATCCATGATCGCTCCATACAAGATGCCATACAAAATTAATACCAATCTATGCCGTTGCTGTTGGAGGAGCGTTTGTCGTACTTGAGGTCTTTGAGGAGCGAGGATTTTACGGATATGGTGAAGTTGTACGACTTGTAAGGACCTACGGGCACGAAGGATGCTGTCATAGTGAAGCAGTGCAGGTCGCGGGTCACGGAGCAGTTCATGTAGGCGATCTTGTGCAGGTCGAAATTATAGGAGCATGACATGTTGAAACTCCAGTTTTTCGTAGGTCTGATATTGCCGGAGAGTGAAAGGTTTTGGGTGAATTTCCCTTTGTAGTCCATTCGCGTGCGGTCAAATTCGCCGTAGCCGTAGTTGACCGAATAATTGAGTGTCAGGCTCCATGGGCATTCCCATTTTGCGTAACCGTCCTCGTCGTTTTCGCGCATCCGGGCCTTGGCCTCTTCGCGGCGTCTCTGCCGCTCGTCGAGACTTTCGCCTTCTACGGCGTTGGGGTCGTAAGGATTGTCGTTGTTGTTGTTGTTGTTGTTGTTGTCGTCGTTGTTGCCCTCCTTATCCTTTTTGCGTCTGAAAGTATCATTGTTGAAGGTATAGGAGAATGATGTGCCGGCGGAGGCGAGTTTTACCCATCCCTTATGGGCTTTCCATCGCGGCACATTGACTCTCACCGGCGAACCCGAGGGGGAGAGCCTGTAAGTGTACGGGTCCCAGGTGGTGTTGAGATTGAGATTGAAATTCTTCACCAGGCGCAGCAGTATGGATGCGGAGAGGTTGCTCCAGTTGAGCGAGTCGGCGGCGAAGTTATAGCTTTGTCCTATCTGCAGGTTTTCTATCAGCGATATCTTCCTGACGCCTGTGGAGTCTTTGTCGGACTTGACTTTCATCTCCAGATTGTTGGCGATATTTACGCTGACCACCGCCGATGTGCCGGCTGACGGGGAGCCGAAGATGCCGTGAGAGAATCTGTTGTAGCGGTGTCTGACGGTAGTGCCGTCGGCCTGCGGGCGTTCATATTCCCCGAATATTCCCCATCCCGGTGCGGAGAAGTCAGGCGCTCCGGAGAAGGAGATTGTGGGAGTGATGACGTGGCGTATCATCTGCACCTTGTCGCCGAGAAATTTCATAGGCTTGTAGAAGCCGTAGATCTTAGTGTCGAGCGACACGGAGGCGTTGAAGTCGAAGACGTTGTAGAATCCGTATGTGGTGTCCATCACTTCGGCCGATGCGTTGGGATCCCACATGCGGTCGATGCGGGAGGTATACATGCGGTCGTTGAGCGTGACGGAGGGAGAGATGTTGATATACTTGAAGAGGGAGAAGGTGGCGCTTATGGGGAGATTGTGCTTCATGCCGTTGCGCCAGTCTTTGACGAGCGATTTCTTGAAAAATTCGTTTTGCTGGGCTGTGAGGGAGTTCTGAAACTGTCCGGAGTAAGAGAGCTTGATTTTTTCGTACCATCTTTCGCCGCCGACCGCTTTTTTGCGTTTGAAGGGTGCGACTTGTGAGAGATTGACCGTCAGATTGGGGAAGGAGACCGAGAGTGTGCTGTCCTGCGTGCGCTGCGAGATGCTCGCCGTGGTGGAGAGGCTCCATTTGGTGCCGGGGAAGCGGTAGGTCATATTGACGGTGGAGGATTTGGTATTCTCTGTAAAGGAGCTGTTGTAGTAGGAGTTGAGATCGTTGCGCGTGTATCCGGATGTAGTGAAGTTGACGGATGCCGAGAAGTTCATGTTGGGATTGGCTTTCGGATCCATGGTATGGTTCCAGATGACCTGGAAGTTGTTTTGTTTGGCATAGTCGGGCATCCCCTTGTCGCCGGTGATGGTGGTGATGAAAGAGATGTCGAAGGAGCCTCTGAATTTGTATCTTTTCACATAATTGGAACGCGCGGAGACTCCCCATGAGCCCTTGGTGTAGAGCTCTCCGCGGAGCGCGAGGTCCACGTAGTCGGAGAATGCGAAGTAGTATCCTCCGTCGCGCATGTAGAATCCCCGGTTGTAGTCTTCACCGAATGAGGGGAATATAATGCCGGAGGAGTAATCCTTGGAGAAGGGGAAGTAGCCGAAGGGGAGCGCGAGAGGCAGCGGCACATCGGCCAGCACCATATATCCCGGCCCGGTGACCACATCCTTCTTGGGACGCATCTTGCCGTTGGTTATCTTGAAGTAGAAGTGAGGGTGCTCGTGGTTGTCGCAGGTGGTGTAGATACCGTCCTTGATGAAGAAGGAGCCGTCGGCATTTTTCTTGGTGGTGCCGGCGTGTAGATATCCGTCTCCCTGCTCGGTGATGACATCGGTGATGTATCCGCGCTCGGTTTTGAAATTGTAGCGCATGGTCTTGGACTCGTAGGTAGTGCCGCGCTCGGTGAAGACGGGGGTGCCCGAGAGCTCTCCTATGGAGTCGAGCACGCCGTTGGCGGCCACTGTTGCAGAGTCGAGCTGCATCTCTATGTTTGCGGAATTGAGCTTGAAGTCAGCGTATTCCACTTCGGAGTCGCCATAGAGGAAGGCGTTGTTGGTGCCGATGAGCAGCAGTGAGTCTTTAGCGGAAAATGAGACCGGAGCCGTCAGGTCTTTGTTGTCGCGGTCGATGCGCGAGATGCGCTGCTTGTCAAATCCGAGTGTATCGCCGGGCTGCCTCCCAGAGTGTGAGGCGATGGTGTCGCCGGGAGCGTGCTCGGAGTCGGCGTGGTCAGTGATCAGGCTGTCGGTCACGGTCTCGGCAGTGATATCCACGGGAGATGCCGGGAGCGTTGATGCCGCCGAGTCGATATTCTGCAGGTCAGTGACGCTCTCGGCGGCCGCCATCGGCGGTCGCTTGACTGAGGCTGCTACAGCGCAGGAGATAGCCAGCGCGAGCAGTATGTAGATAGGTTGTCGCGTCACAATATCAGAATATATCTTACAAAAGTACAAAAAAAATGCGGAAGAATTTGTGTTGACGGCACAGATAATGTATCTTGTGACGTATCAGGCGATGTGTCTTCTCAGATGGCAAACTGATTGTGGAGCGCGAGAAATCGTTGGAGAGGAGCTCGGCCGTGGCGCGCCATGGACTTGATGACGGCAGCGAGCGATTTGCGCTTTGCCGGGTCTCCGGACTTGGAGTAGAATTTGTCGGCATAGCAGATGATCTTCTCCTCAGTGGATATGGGGAGCATGTCGCGGTGGGGGAGGGGAATATTGCGGGCAGTGATCTCTTCGCAGGTAAGTCCGGAGCCGGTGTGCCTTTCGCATACCAGCGCATGTCGCGGCATGGAGCATCTGTCGAGTCTTTGTCGGCCGGCCACGCCGTGGCAGATATATGGAAGGTGGCCGTGGCAGTATATGGAGGGGGCGTCGCAGTCGGCCACTCCGATGTCGTGAAGCAGCGCGGCTTCGAGCAGAAAATCCCTGTCGGCGTGAAGCTCCGGATGAGCGGCGGCGACAGTGAGAGACAAAGCGGCCACCTCCGCAGAGTGTCTCAGCAGGAGGTGGCGCAGATTATATTCAGTGGGATAGTGGCGCAGGATTTCCTGCGCCACATTGTCGATAATTTCGTCAGCGGATATGATATCAGTCGATGACTTCACACCAGTTGTGCTTATCCTCAATCTCTCCAAACTGGATGCCGAGGAGTGTGTTGTAAAGCTTTGTGGTGATCGGGCCGGCCTCTTTGCCGTTGCCGAAGGTGTACTTTTTGCCGTTGTCGAGGTCGTCCACCTCGCAGATAGGCGAGCATACGGCAGCTGTGCCGCAGGCAGAAGCCTCTTCAAATGTCTCGAGCTCATCTACGAGGATCTGTCTGCGCTCCACAGTGAGGCCGAGGTCCTCGGCGAGCTGTGTGAGACTCTTATTGGTGATGGAGGGGAGGATGGACTCTGAAGCGGGTGTGATATATTTGTTGTCGCGCACTCCGAAGAAGTTGGCGGCTCCGCATTCGTCAAGATATTTCTTCTCCTTGGGGTCGATGTAGAGCATCACGGAGTATCCGAGGTCGTGAGCCTTCTCTCCGGCCACGAGGGAAGCCGCATAGTTGCCGCCCACCTTGATGGATCCGGTGCCTTTGGGAGCCACGCGGTCATATTCTCTCGACATGCAGACCTTGGTAGGTTTGAATCCCTCCTTGAAGTAGGGTCCTACGGGGGTGACGAGCATGATGACCATGTATTCGTCAGCGGGCTTCACGCCTACGCGGGCTGTGAGGCCGATTTCGAGCGGACGGATGTAGAGGCTTGCTCCGGTGCCGTACGGGGGGATGAATCTCTCGTTGAGCTTCACGACTGTGCGGAGCATTTCTCTGAAGAGCTCCACGGGCATGGGCTGCATCTTGATGCCTTCAGCCGAGCGGATGAAGCGCTTGGCGTTCTCGTCCATGCGGAACACGCGGATTTTGCCGTCTTTGCCACGGTAAGCCTTGAGGCCCTCGAAGGATTCCTGGCCGTAGTGGAGGCAGGTGGCTGCGATATGCATGGGGATGTATTCGGAGTCAGAAACTTCTATTTCGCCCCATTTGCCGTCCTTGTAAGTGCAACGGACATTATAGTCTGTCTTTGTGTAGGAGAATGTCAGATTCTTCCAGTCGAGATTCGGTGTTTCCATTGGTGAATCGGGTTGTAGATTTATGGTTAGTATTTGGTTGTTATAACGCTACTTTGCAGGTGAGGTCGGCGGCTTTGACGATGAATACTCCGTGCTGGCCGACATTTAGCTGCGAGGTGCCAGCCGGGAGAGTCTCTTCTGATATCAGCTGGCCAAGTATGGAGAATACTTTCACCTGGACGGGACGTGAAGTGGTGATTGAGATGATACCCTTGGAAGCCTTGACAGTGATGTCGCCCTGCTTTGCCACAACCGTGATGTCGGTGCGCTCGCTTTTAGGCGTCTCCCATTTAGGCGATGCCGCATAGAGGGGAGAGGCGATGGCAAGACTCAGAGTCACAGCTGCCAGAATATGTCTTAATGCATAGTGTCCCATTTCAAAGTGTAAAAGTAATAAAAAATACAGAGAGTATAAAGAAAGCGCCCGAAAAAATTAATTTTCGGGCGCCGAACTGCGCTATGCGCAGTCTTTTCTCTTTATGTCGTCGGATTAGTTGCCGGCGGGAGTTACTGTCTCGACAGTCTCTGTGACCTGAGTAGCTGTAGCTGAGTCAGAGTCAGAGGTGATTGTTGTGAGAGTGTCGGTGACTACCTCTACGTTGACAGAATCAGAGTCTACGGATGCAGTGTCTGCATCGCTGTTGTTCTTGTTGGAGCAAGCTGCGAGGCTGATCATAGCTACTGCAGCGAGGCCAAGAAATACTTTCTTCATGATAGTATTGTTGAATTAAATAAGTTGATGTATCAGTGATTATTTGCCCTCTTTGCTGAGCTGCTCTTTGAGAGCCTGCAGAGCTGAAAGGTCGCCGAGAGTTGTCTTCTCGATTGCGGGAGCTGCTACCTCCTCCTCACGACGCTGCTGGCGACGGGGTGCCTTCGCGCGGGGAGCCTGTTCTCCGCGCAGTGCATCCTCGGCGATGCGGCTGTGTGACAGGATGATGCGGCGTGAATCCTTGTTAAACTCGATCACCTTGAAGTTGAGCTTTTCGCCGAGCTGTGCCTGTGAGCCGTCCTCTTTGACGAGGTGCTTGGGAGTGGCAAAGCCCTCTACGCCGCCCTCAAGTGAGATGACAGCGCCCTTGTCCATTACTTCGGTGATGGTGCCCTCATGGATAGAGCCTACGGTATAT
>CAYSJG010000103.1:0-7349 GCA_964431295.1 uncultured Sangeribacter sp.
TGCGGCCTCGACATATTCTATCCCTATGACTTTTGAAGCTGCCCGCGCCACAAAGTTGGCGATCGTCCCTGTACCTGTATACAGGTCGTATACAAGCGGACCGGCAGCGTTTTCAGACGGTGCGTCGAGACCTGCAAATCGCCGAGCCACCTTGTAAAGCTCGTATGCCTGCAGCGAATTGGTCTGATAGAAGGACTTCGCGCTTATGCGGAATTTTAGGCCTTCCATCTCTTCGACTATGTATTCCGGACCGCGCCATGAGAGTATTTCAAGGCCGTCGAGGGTGTCGTTGAGTTTCAGATTGTATGTATAGAGAAGTGATGTAATCTCCGGAAATTTCTCCGCTATGGCGTCCAGTATCATCCGCGCTTTCTCCTCATCCTTCTCTCCGAATGAGAGGCATACCATCGTCTGACCCGTAGACGCGATGCGAATCATGAGTGTGCGCAGCAATCCTCTGTTTTCTCTGATGTTATAGAAAGAGAGTGAGTGGTCTATTGCATATTGGTATATGAAATTGCGGATACGGTTTCCCAGATCGTCTTGCAGCAGACACTCGTCTATGTGCAGGACTTTGTCAAATGCTCCGGGGATATGAAATCCCAGACCGCAGGGCGAGTCCTCAAAGTCCGCACCGGATTTTATCTCCTCCCAGGTGCGCCATTTCTTGTCGGAAAAGGTGTACTCCATCTTGTTGCGGTAACCCCAGATGTCATTGCTTCCGAGCGTGGCATTGACCTCCGGCATATCTATCTTGGCAATACGGCTCAACGCGTCGACCACCTGCTGACGTTTTTGCTCCTTCTGCACTTCGTAGGGTATATGCTGCCATTTACAGCCGCCGCAGATGCCAAAATGTCGGCATTCGGGAGATATGCGAATAGGGGAGGGCTTCACAAGTCTTTCTATGTGACCCTCGGCATAGGAGTGCTTCTTGCGGTCAAGTTTTATATCTGCTATGTCGCCGGGAGCTCCGTAGGGTATGAATACTACTATCTTTGAATCATCGTCATCGCGAAGCTTCACTCTTGCAAGCGCTTTCCCTTCGGCTGCTATGCCGGATATCTCTATCCCCTCCAGGAGGGGCAATTCTTTTTTCTTTCTTGACATCAGATTAAAAATTATATCCTATGACCAGCCCGAGGCTGTTCTCGCGAAATGTGTAATCTTTGTGCTTCATCAGATCGGTCACACCTAAATTGCCTACAAGCGCCAGACAGGTGTCGTGATTGATCTCCACACCTATGCCGACTCGCCACGACATGGATATGTGACGTTGTCCGTAGTCGCCGTTGCCGTACACTTCCAGCAGATGCTTTGCGTCCTCATCAGCCGCTGATGGATTTTTATATTTCACACTTCCGGTGATGCCCCAGTCGAGCTGAGGACCGGTAAATAGGGATAAGGCGAATCCGTCTGACAGATTAAAGCGATAGCCTATGTCTACGGGCACGCGCAATCCGAACTTCTTCACAGTGGGATCTTCTGTGGTACTATCCTCGCCGTCTGAGATTATGACATCGTATGAATAATAACCGTAGTATAGATTTGCTCCGGGCTCGAGATAAAGATTGGACACAAGAGGAATGTTGCATATCGCCCCCACATTGACACCCATGCCGGGCTTGAACAGTGTCTCGGAATGATTGGTGGAAACAGTGTGAAATTTGGAGGGAAGCGTCACATCTATCTCTGCGCGAATCCCCCAATAAAGCCTCGGCTGCGTATCCCCATATGGCGAGGCTCCCGCGCTCAAAGGAGATAGAGCGCAGACAGCGACTGCCAAGGTCGCAATAGAATTCCTTATATTCAACTTCATGATTGAGGTATTTTAAGGAACGCGTTGTAAAGAGCGCGCTCGTAATTAAAAACGTTAAATATTTTAATAAATTGCCTCGATGGAGTGTCTATATACCGGTGATATCAAACAAATGTGCTTTATGAGATGTTATCATCTTTGAGACGGCATTGATATAATGCGGTCGCATAATATAACTTAGTTTTGATACTGTTATGAAATATCTGACCAATGACAAACTCGTGATTGTCGGCGCAGCCGGCATGATCGGCTCCAACATGGCGCAGACCGCTATTATGATGCGTCTGACGCCCAACATCTGTCTGTATGATCCTTATGCACCGGGGCTGAAAGGTGTGGCTGAGGAGCTGCTTCAGTGCGGCTTCGAGGGGCTGAACCTTACGTATACTTCCGATGTGGCTGAGGCGCTCCGCGATGCCAAATATATCGTCAACTCCGGGGGCGCAGCGCGAAAGGCTGGCATGACCCGCGAAGATCTGCTCAAGGGTAACGCGGCCATTGCTGAGGAATTCGGTAAAAACATAAAGCTATATTGTCCGGATGTGAAGCATGTGGTTGTGATCTTCAATCCTGCGGACATCACAGGTCTTATCACTCTGCTCTGGTCGGGACTCAAACCCTCGCAGGTCTCCACTCTCGCCGCTCTTGACAGCACACGTCTGCGCAATGAGTTGGCTAAATATTTCAGTCTGCCAGCCGACGAGATCGTCAATTGTCGCACATACGGCGGACACGGCGAGCAGATGGCTGTATTCGCTTCCACCACACGGGTGGACGGCAAACCTCTCACAGAGATTATCGGCACTGAAAAGCTTCCCGGCAAGGATTGGGAAGATTTGCGAGTGCGCGTAGTGCAGGGCGGTAAGAATATCATCGACCTGCGTGGCCGCTCCTCTTTCCAGAGCCCGGCATATCTTTCCATAGAGATGATTGCCGCCGCAATGGGTGGTCCGGCCTTCCGTTGGCCTGTTGGAACTTATGTCAACAATGGTCGTTTCAGCCATATCATGATGGCTATGGAGACATCTGTGACTAAGGATGGAGTAAGCTGCTCGGCGGTAAAGGGCACTCCTGAAGAGGAGATGGAGCTTGAAAAGAGCTACAAGCACCTCTGCACGCTCCGTGATGAGGTCATAGCTATGGGAGTGCTGCCTCCCATACAGGACTGGGGCAAAATCAATCCCAATCTGGAAGCTCAAAGCTGCTGAGAGACATCACTGAGTAAGTGACATTTTATAAGAAGAGCCCGCGGCATCGTCATTTTCAGATGCTTCGGGCTCATTTTTATATGATTGGAATCCGTTTAGTATGCGAAACTTGAATCTTATATCGTGCTCCAGAATAGAATCAGCAGAAGCATCACCGGCATTGCCATCAGCAGGCTGTCGATACGGTCAAGTATCCCTCCGTGGCCGGGGATAAGATTGCCCGAGTCTTTCAGATTAAATATCCGCTTGATACGCGACTCGAACAGGTCTCCGTATGTCGAGGATATACAAATGGCGATAGAGGCCAATATCCAGAAGAGGAGATGATTATGGGTGATTACATTCCCCAGAGGCATATTGGTAAGGGCAAGTAATGTGCCGAAGCCTACGCAGAACAGCATGCCGCCGAAAAATCCCTCCCAGGATTTCTTGGGCGACACGCGCGGAAACATCTTATGTCTTCCGAAGAGACTTCCCACGCAATAAGCTCCCGTGTCATTGAGCCAAATCATTATGAACACAGCGAGCACTGCATGCCATCCTTCTCTGAGCTCACTGCCTATCAACGCCATGCTGGCCAGCGGGATACCGATGTAAAGGTATATCATCGTATCGGTCATGAAGGAGCGTAGCGCGTCCTCTTCATGACTGTATATCATCAATACCATCCTCACCATTATACACAGCACTGCGAGCGCCCATCCTAACCCGGGCACTATCATACAGCATATTGTAAGGACGTCAAAGGCCGCTAATGTCATGGACATAGGCCTGCGGGTAGTCATCATACGGCGCAATTCCACAACTGAAAGTATGCCAAATAGGAAACTGAGCGCCATCACTCCCCACTCTCCGAGCAGACAGCACCCTACGACTATCGCTACATATACTGCGCCGCTTATGGTGCGTAATATCAGCTGGTTGCCTTTCATTGATTTTGTCTTTTTATGATTAAAGAGATGCTATTTTACTCTAAACCAATATCCTAATGTTATCTCAAGAGCCATGGAATTAGAGGCATTGAAGTTGTCGCGCCGCGAAGCGCCGAAGAGGTTGCCAAGGCCGTAATAGAAGCGCGTCTCCAATATCAGAGAGTTACGGGGATTGATGCTGAATTCTCCGCCGAGTCCCGCACATATACCGAAGTCTACGCGCTGGCGCACCTCTTCGGTGTACTGCATAGTCTCGTGAAATTTCGGAAATCCCGGCAATGATTCTGCCTGAGATGCGTCAAAATTGCTTTTGACTTTGTCACTTAGTCTGAAGCCGACTTCCGGTCCGATGTTGATAAAAAATTTGCCTCTGCGTCCGAAGTAAATGTGCGCCAATACCGGTATCTGGATATAATCAAGTGTGCGAGTATATGAAAAATCCGCACCTTCAAAATTCTCCGACCAGCCGCGCTGCATAAAATTCACTTCCGCGATAAATCCAAAGTTGCGTTGTTCCACATATCTGAACATGAAGCCGGCCATGGCTCCGGGTTTCATGTTTTGCTTCACGGATGGATTAAAAAACATACGGGAAAGATCCACTCCACCTTTGACGCCTATCGACACCTGTGAAGTGTAATGGGTCTGCGCCCTGACGCTCACCGGAAGGGATAGAAGCGAGGCTATTGCCAGAGACGCAAATAATATACCTGCGGATTTTTTCATTGGCTGTAGGGACTGATGCGGAGTGTCTCCGGAGATTATTTGTCAGATATCACTTGCTTGCGGATGCCGAATGGACTGAATTCAAGCATATAAGCATTCGGATTGAACATGCCTCCCCAGTTGCTTACCCGCTCTACGGATATTTCGGACTGCAGAGTACGCTGGTTCTGAAGTGTGGCGTTCATATCGCCGCCCGTCTCGGCAAGGTTGGGCACAAAATAGGTAAGTATGTCGTAACCGGTCACTGAGTATACAGGATAACTCTTCATCGGCGTCTGAGTGTATAGATCTTTGTATTCATCTATCATCAGACGGTTATAAGGGTCACTGGCATCGAAGTAGAAGCGCGAGGGAATAATTGTGGCTGCTGAAGTCATCTTCTCTTTCTCCTTGTCGATGAATGTTATCCAGTTGGGACGGCCTAACACATTAATCTCTGAGAGGGGATAATTCTCTTTGAGCGATATTGTGACTTCCAGAAGGTCGGACACGTCATCGCGGGACGTGTACGTGCCGTAGACAAGATATTTTTTATCGGCTGCGGGCTCGAAGTTTTTATACTCTTCTGCTGTCAGCGGACGTGAGTCTTGCTGACGAATTTTCTTAATTGACTCAAGCATGGTGTCGGTAGGAGAGGGGTCTCCCACTATCAGTAATGTCGCATCTCCCAATTTGTCGGCTACATATTGCGCCACTATGTCGTTGAAATAGGCAGAGGGTGTCAGAAACTGATAGATGCCCGGGGTGTCCATATAGGCCTCGCTTCGCATGTCAAACGCATTGACAAGCATCGTCCCGGTGCGTTTTGAATAGTCTGCGAGATATTGGGGCAGATTCTTGTCGGAGGTGGAAATAATCATGTCGGGAGTAAAGGTCTCGACCTGTGTGAGCACTTTCGACATCGGAGATGAGCCGTCTATCACCGTCACAGTGGTCTTGAAGCGGCTGTTGCCTATGCGGCCGGCGGCCAGCAGCGCTCCACGCACAAATTCCATGTCACGGTTGGAGCTGACATCTTCAAGCACTATTGCCACTCTTACGTCATTGTCGGCCGACTGCGTGAAACTGTTACCCTTCGGATCGATACCATGCACCTCCTCGTAGAGCTCGCGCTGACCTTCAGGCGTGCTCTCGCGAGGATCCTCGTCGGTGTACTCATGACTCACTTCCACCTCTTCAGTCACCGGTATCGCGATCAGGTCATCTTTGCGAAGCTTCCATTTTCCGCGGTTGGCATCTCGGAGCAACTGCTCGTCCACATTATGACTGCGGGCGATTGACGCCCATGTGTCACCTTTCTTTACCCGATATTTGGCAAGATTCACCAGACGCTCTTCAGTCGTAGTCTCGCTACGTACATCCAGCGCGCGCGTACCGGGGACAAGGCGGATGGTTTCACCGGCGACAAGCGACCCCGGCGTCAGGCCGGGATTCAACCGATAGATATCCTCCACACGCGTGTCAAAACTCTTTGCTACGGAGTATATAGTGTCATCGCTGGTAATCTGATAGAGGATGTAGTCATCGCGATTTTCACCCACACTTTCATCAACGCTCTCTATTATTGCATCTTCAGCTACATCCTCCGACGCTTCCGGCTCTTTGGTCATTGTTTTCTCAGAGGAAACTGCCTGTGATGATGAATATGGCTGCTCTTCTGATATAATAAGCGTCTCGCCTGACTTTATACCGCTGCGAGCACCAGGATTGTAGGCATACAATACATCCATCGGCACACCGTATGTGCGCGAGATGCTGTATATGGTTTCGCCGGACTGCACTGTGTGTGTCACTCGCCTTGCGGTCAGACTTCCTTCGCTGTCAGATACCGCTTCAGTCTGCCATTGGGCAGGATAATATACCGGCATCTTAGCTGTTATGGGATTGCCTACATTCGGATTCAGTTGTGACAGTAGATTGAAGTCCCACCCATACTGCTTCGCTATCCCGAAAAGCGAATCACCTTTCTTGGACTCATAGCAGTAATACGGCTTGCCCAGAATCTCCACCACCGGCAGCCCTGAAGATGACTGTGCTGACAGATCCTGCGTCAATGTCATCGTGAGCGACATTGCGATTATCAGATACGCCGCGATACGGCGCGACACGGGTATGTTTGTTCTTGACATCGGTATTTCTCTTATTTAGTCTACAAAATTAGTCATTTTAATTCTTTTTGGACTATTTTATCTCTTCAAAATAATGAAATTTAGTAGGAATTGATTAATTTTGCAGATGCAGGACACGCATAGGCAAATGTTTATGCGGGCCCTTGCAATCAGAATTGCGAATATTTCTTTAATTATAACCAAAAATTAATGGCACAGAAAATCTACACATTCGGTGCTGGCAAAGCCGAAGGCAACGCGCAGATGCGCAATCTCCTCGGTGGCAAAGGAGCCAACCTCGCCGAAATGAATCTGCTGGGAATGCCTGTTCCCCCGGGATTTACCATTACTACAGAGGTCTGCACTGAATATACTCAGTATGGTCGCGACAAGGTAGTAGAAGATATCAAGTCCGATGTTGAGAAAAGCATCGCGCATATTGAAAAGCTCACCGGCAAAAAATTTGACGATCCCTCCAATCCCCTGCTCGTATCTGTACGCTCCGGTGCCCGTGCTTCCATGCCCGGTATGATGGACACTGTCCTCAACCTCGGTA
>CAYSJG010000104.1:0-7341 GCA_964431295.1 uncultured Sangeribacter sp.
CTTCATGCCGGCGTCATGTATTGCCTGTACAGTGCGGTGGATATGCGTACAAGCCTCCTGATGAAACACCATGTATTCCGCGCCGGTGTCACGCACGGCGCCGATCCAGTTCTGAGGCTCCACTATCATCAGATGCACATCCAGCGGCTTGCGGCACACTTTCGCCACAGACTGCATCACCGGGAAACCGAATGAGATATTAGGCACAAAGACACCGTCCATCACATCCATGTGAAGATAGTCCGCCTCAGAAGAATTGATCATCTCGATGTCCGGACGCATGTCAGCGAAATTTGCCGACAGGAGGGAAGGGCTTACTTTCATGATATTATGTATTAAGAATGTTGAAATAATCTCTTTATGAGTCTACTTGACAGATCATAGACTTCGCGCACCCACAGTACACATGAGGAAGCCGACACTATTATCAGCAGATCCATGGCTCCCGAATGATTGAAATGCCAGTCAGAGGTATGAAGCATCGGCGCGACATTGAAGAAGCTGTAGGCCACCTCGGTGATTAGAATCTGGCCTATGACAATTACTGCCACAATCGTCCAGAAACCGCCGCTCATCCGGCAGGCGAAGATGCTCTCATCCGTGCCGAACGCACGCGCGTCAAACATATACCAGAAGTGAGTCCATACGAAGATAGAGAAGAGGAGCGTGGCCTCGTAAGCCGTCATGGCCGACTCTACGGCAGGATGAATCTTGACATGCAGCAGTCCCTGCAGAGATGTCACCTCGGCATGATTGAATATCCAGTAGAAGCCAAATGTGATGAAGAAGAATATCAGTCCTACCACAAAGAGCTCACGCATCATAGGACGTGTGAGGATGGAGGCCCTTCTGTCGCGCGGCTTGTCACGCATGACCCTGTGCGAAGGAGGCAGCGACGCGAGAGCCATAGCGCCGAATGTATCCATGATGAGATTCACCCACAGCATCTGCGTCACCGAGAGCGGCGACTCACTGCCGAAGAATGACCCGAACAGCACAAGGAAGCATGCCGCCACATTGACGGTAAGCTGGAATAGGAGGAACCGCTGGATGTTTTTATACAGCGAACGTCCCCACATCACGGCTCTACCTATCGAAGAGAATGAATTGTCGATAATGGTGATGTCGGAAGCCTCTTTGGCCACAGACGTGCCGTCGCCCATGGAGAGTCCCACCTGCGCGGCCTTGAGAGCCGGCGCGTCATTGGTGCCGTCGCCTGTCACAGCCACCACTTCGCCCCGCCGCTGAAGGGCTTCCACAAGGCGCTTCTTGTCCAGCGGACGCGCACGCGCTATGATCTTGATGTCACCGGCTCTTTCAAGCACCTCTTCATCGGAAAGGGCCGCAAAGTCAGGACCGGTGATGATGGCGCTCTCTGTGTCGGACTCTTCATTCCACAGACCGATCTCGCGACCTATCTCCTTAGCGGTGCCGGGCGTATCACCTGTCACTATTTTGACCTCTATGCCAGCATTGATGACTTCAGCCACTGAAGCGGGCACATCCTCGCGCACCGGGTCAGAGATGGCCACAATACCCATAAATTTAAGATGTGAGGCCACTATGCGATTGTCGGCGATAGCCGCTTCTTCATCCCCCAGCTCCCGATATGCAAGTCCGAGAGTGCGCATAGCCATCTCCTGATACTGCTGCAACTGCGCCTCCACCTCCTGCTTAGTCACGCCGCCGGTGTCATCACACATCGCAAACACTATCTCCGGCGCCCCTTTGACATAGAGCATCCTCTTGCCGGTAGCCGATCGGGCCACTGTAGCCATATATTTGCGCTCTGTGGTGAAGGACAATTCCTCGAGACGCGTTGCGCCTCGGCGCATTGACAGATAGTCAGTGCCTTGATCACGCAGCCACAGCAGGAGCGCACCCTCAGTGGGATTGCCAAGTATCACCGGCTTTTCGCCGGTGACGTCAAGCTGCGCGGTGGAATTGACTGCGATCCCCTCGCAGACCGCTTCCATCGGGGGATTGCCGTAGAGCTGCATCTCGTAGACCTGCATCTGATTCTGCGTCAGAGTGCCTGTCTTGTCAGTGCAGATTACCGTCGTGGCGCCCATGGTCTCACATGCATGCATCTTGCGCACCAGATTGTTGGTCTTCAGCATACGGCTCATGGAGTAAGCCAGAGAAAGTGTCACGGCCATCGGCAGACCCTCCGGCACAGATACGACTATCAGAGTCACGGCCACCATCAGCGTCTTAAGAGTATGGGACAACAGACCCGACCACTCGGTGACACCTGCCTCCGGGTGAATAAGAGAGAACACTCCGGCCACCAGACCTACAAATATTGCCATAAAGGCTATGATGGTCAGTATACATGCACCACGCGTCCATGACTTGAATTTCTTTATTGCAAGCCAGAAGAATATCGCCACCGGCACCGCCAGCGACCATGCGGGCCATGCTGCCCAGCCGAGAAAGTGGATCAGCTGCACGATAATCACCAGACCGGCCACTATATAGCTGGCATCGCTTATCAGACGAGCGAGCCGGTCCAGCTGCTCACTCAGCGGTGTCTTTACTGTGTCATCTATCTGCGCTTCTCTGTATACCTTCCCCATCTCGGTGGCATCGCCCACCTTCTTCACACGCATCACACCGTGCCCCTCCATCATCTTTGTGCCGCGAAGCACATAATTGGAGGGATAAGTGGCTTCGCTGTCGAAATGCGCCGGATCTACAGACTTGCTGCACATCGGCTCTCCGGTGAGCGTGGACTCGTCCACACTCATCACCACCGATTCCAGAAGATCGCCGTCTGCCGGTATCTCGTCGCCAGTGTTGATATACAGGATATCGCCCACCACTACATCTTTGCGCGGAATAGTAGTCACCGCACCATTGCGCACCGCCTCTACAGGCGCATCGTCATTCACCTGATTCAATATCCGGAAGGCTTTGTTGGCTCTATACTCGAAGAGAAACGACAGACCGGTGGCCAAAATTATGGCCATGAATATTCCGACCGGCTCAAAAAACACCTTCCAATCCTCGCCGAGACCATAAAACTCATACAAGGATATACCTATGGAAAGCACACCCGCCACCATCAGAATGACAATCAGCGGATCAGAAAATTTGCCTATAAACTCTCTCCACCAAGGCACTCTCTTAGGAGGAGTAAGCACATTTATGCCGAATTTCTTGCGGCTCACAGAAGCCTCGGCATCTGTCAGACCGCGATACATCTTATTTTGATTCATATATAAACTGTTTTCCTATATTAATCCTCGGTCTGATCCCCAGGCTGATCCTCGGTCTGACCGGACAATAAGGAGAGAAAATCATTTTCAGATATCAGAGGCACTCCAAGAGCCTCGCATTTCGCACGCTTGGCCGGACCCATATTGTCGCCGGCGAGCACAAAGCTCGTCTTCCTCGACACACTGCCGGCATTGCGTCCGCCCTCGCGCTCGATCATCTCCTTGTATTCATCGCGCGAATGATGCTCAAACGTACCCGATATGACTATCGTCTTGCCGACGAGACTCTGACCGCCCCCCGAAAGCTGCTCCTCAGAAAGAGACATCCTCACTCCGGCCTTTATCAGCCGGTCGATATTGTCCACATTGACAGGATCGCGCAGGAAGTCATATATACACTGAGCGATTACCGGACCGACATCCTGGACTTCTGTCAGCTCCTCCACTGTCATAGCGCGCAGATGCTCCATGCTCCCAACACTGCGTGCGAGGCGCTTTGCCGTGGTCTCACCGACATTCGGTATCGACAGAGCATATACCACACGCTCGAAAGGCACCTGTCGGGAGGCCTCGATACCGTCTATGATCTTACGTGCCGTCTTCTCTCCCACACGTTCGAGAGAAGCCAGTCTCTGCTCGGTAAGGTCATACAGATCCGCTATACGCTCCACCAGTCCGCAGTCGAAGAGCAACTCGGCCGTCTCTTCTCCTATCCCCTCTATGTCCATCATCCGGCGCGCACAGAAATGCTCTATGCGTCCGGTGATCTGAGGACGGCAACCGTACTTGTTGGGACAACACCAAGCAGCCTCGCCATAGTTGCGCTCAAGCGGAGTGCCGCATTCGGGGCATTCCGTGACAAAACGCACCGGCTCGGAGTCCGGATCACGGTGCTCAAGATCCACACCCACTATCTTGGGAATAATCTCGCCACCTTTCTCCACATACAGCCGGTCACCCTGATGGATATCCAGCTCGCGGATGATGTCATCGTTGTGGAGCGACGCCCGTTTTACGATCGTACCGCTGAGAAGCACAGGCTCGAGATTGGCCACAGGAGTCACGATCCCCATGCGGCCGGTCTCAAAGGAGACAAACCGCAACGGAGTGCAGGCTCTCTCCGGATTGAATTTGAAGGCTATGGCCCAGCGCGGAGATTTCGCCGTATATCCTAAATTTAGCTGCTGACGCAGCGAATTTACCTTGAATACCAGACCGTCTGTGGCCACAGGCATCTTTTTGCGCTCGTTGTCCCAATAGCCCACAAATTCATCCACCTCCTCAAGGGAATGCAGAAGCTTCATGTGGTGAGACACCTTAAATCCCCAGCGGCGGGCGGCCTCCATATTGTCATAATGATTGTCATAAGGAAGATTGTCGCTCAGCAGATAATAGAGGCGCGCATCGAGATGGCGCGAAGCCACTATGCGCGGATCCTGCATCTTCAGAGTGCCGGAAGCGGCATTGCGCGGATTGGCGAAAAGCGGCTCTTCATTGTAGGCGCGCTCGGCGTTCAGCTTCTCAAACACATCCCAGGGCATCAATATCTCGCCGCGTATCTCAAACTCCTCCGGCCAGTCGCCGGGCTGAAGTTGCAGCGGTATGCTGCGTATAGTCTTCACATTGGACGTCACATCATCGCCCTGTGTGCCGTCGCCGCGGGTCACAGCCCTTGCCAGTCGCCCGTGACGATAGGTCAGGGATATGGAGGTGCCGTCGAATTTCAATTCACCCACCACATCAAAGGTCTCGCCCGCGAGCGACTTGCGCACACGGTCAAACCATTCATCGACCTCCTCGATGCTATAAGAGTTGGACAGTGACATCATAGGTCGCTCATGTACCACATGTTCGAAGCCTTTAGTCAGATCGGACCCGACGCGCTGAGTGGGAGAGAGCGGGTCGTAACACTCCGGATGCTCGCTCTCCAGCTTCTCCAGCTCCTTGAGGAGCATATCAAAGTCCTTGTCCGAAATTTCGGGAGAGTTCTCGATATAGTATCTATGATTGTGACGGTTGATCTCCGCACGCAATTCATCTATTCTTGCCTTGTAATCCATCTGGGTCAAGATTTTATCATTAAGAGCGCGTTCCTAAGAGCGCGTTCCTTAAAATTCAGGGGTGATAGGGTCCGCATTATCGGGACAGGATATCGGGTAATACCCCGGGGCCATATTCCACATCCCAGAGAAAAAGCGCCTGAGCAGGCATCGATGTGCCGGCCGCACATCTGTCTCTGGCGGCTATCACATCGCGAAACTGCGGGACAGTCATCTTGCCGCGCCCCACTTCCACCAGCGTACCTACCACGGCTCTGACCATATTTCTGAGAAATCTGTCAGCCGCTATTGTAAACACCAGTCCTGCTTCTCCCGTAGGATATTGATATGGTGTCCATACAGCCTCGCTGACTCTGCATATATTGGTGGCTGCATTGCCGTGCAGTTTGGCGAAGGAGGTAAAATCATCCGTGGCTTTCAATATGGAGGCGGCTTCGTTCATCGCCTCTACATCGAGCGAGTCCGGAGCCGACCAGGCATATCTGCCTGCAAAAGGGGAGGGGGAGAAGATTGCGAAATAGCGATAACGTCTTAGCGTGGCATCAAACCGTGCATGCGCCTCCGGACTTACCGGCAGCAGGTCCATCACTCCGATCATGCGGCCGCAGAGACGACGGAGCGAGCCAATAATCTTCTGCGTATCCGAAATGCGAGAGAGCGCAATTTCAGGCACATCGAAATGCGCATACATCTCGCGCGCGTTGACACCGGTATCGGTACGCCCGGCTCCCGTGACAACCACTGGTATGCCCAGCACTGTGGAGAGAGCTTCCTCCACTGTCTGCTGCACACTTGAGGCGTTCGGCTGACGCTGCCATCCGTGAAATGCCGAGCCATCATACGACAATTTTATAAAATATCGCCTCCTGCCAGACTCTCCGCCTGATACACTGTTCTGGTCTGTCATATCTCCGTGTTCAGTCCCTTTCCAGATAGGTTATACCGTATAGACCCGAGCGATATATGTTAAGAAACTGCCTTCCCTCCTCAGAAGAGATGATACCTTCTTTCACTGACTGGGAGACACGTGTCTCCAGATTGCGCACAAGCTTCTTCGGACTGTATTCCACATAATCGAGCACATCGGCCACAGGCTCTCCGTCAATAATCTGCTCGATGTTGTAGCCATCTTTAGAGGCGGTGATATGCACTGCGGCAGTGTCGCCAAAGAGATTATGAAGATCGCCGAGGATTTCCTGATATGCTCCTACGAGAAAGACTCCGATATAGTAATGCTCCTCTTCCTTGAGTGCATGCACGGGCAGCGACGAACTGACACCCTGCTGCGACACAAAATGCGCTATCTTGCCGTCAGAGTCGCACGTCACATCCTGAATGGTGCAGAGATGGTTAGGCTTCTCGTCAAGGCGACTGATGGGCATAACCGGAAACATCTGGTCAATCGCCCAGGAGTCGGGCAGCGACTGGAAGAGGGAGAAGTTGCAGAAATACTTCTCCGGCAGCATCCGCGCCACCTTGCGCAGCTCTTCCGGCGGATGCTTCATGGAGGCGGTGATGGAATTGACATCACGGGCCACGCTCCAGAACAGCTTCTCTATCTTGGCACGTGTGGAGAGATCAAGCATCCCGAGGCTGAAAAGCTCAAGAGCCTCCTCGCGTATCTGGAGTGCATCGTGCCAGTCCTCAAATACTCTCGCGGGATTGATCTTCTCCCAGATCGTGAAGAGCTCCTTGGTCAGCTCATGCTCATCCTCACCCATGACGTCGCTCTCCTCAATCCACTCGGGAAGGCGCGTGGTCTCCAGCACCTCTATTATCAGCACTGAATGATGGGCGGTGAGCGACCGCCCGCTTTCGGTTATTATATTCGGATGCGGCAGACCGTTTTTGGAACATACGTCCACCAGAGACGCCACACCGTCATTGACATACTCCTGGATAGAATAATTCATCGAATTCTCTCCGGAAGCGCTGCGTGTGCCGTCGTAGTCCACACCCAGACCACCCCCGATATCCACAAATTCAATCTTGAAGCCCATCTTGGAGAGCTGCACATAGAATTGCATGGCCTCTCTGAGAGCATTCTTGATGCGGCGTAT
>CAYSJG010000105.1:0-7304 GCA_964431295.1 uncultured Sangeribacter sp.
GGGGAAAGAGCTTGTGCTCGGAGGACTCGAGAAGGGGATCATGTACCGCAAAGAAGATGGCTCCGTATGGGCTGACCTCACACCCGACGGACTCGACCACAAGCTTCTCCTCCGCGCCGACGGCACTTCGGTATATATGACTCAGGATATCGGCACGGCCAAGCTGCGCTACCGCGACTTCCCCATCGACAAGATGATATATGTGGTCGGCAACGAGCAGAACTATCACTTCCAGGTACTCTCGCTGCTCCTTGACAGACTCGGGTTCAAGTGGGGAAAGAGTCTCACGCATTTCTCATACGGCATGGTGGAGCTTCCCGAAGGAAAGATGAAGTCACGCGAAGGCACAGTCGTGGACGCCGATGATCTGCTCGACACCATGACGGCGCAGGCCCGGGAGGCTTCCGCCGACAGATTTGCCGACATGCAGCCGGAGGAGGCCGCCGAGATCTCACGCATGGTCGGACTCGGAGCCCTCAAATATTTCCTCCTGAAGGTCGACCCGCGCAAGAACATGCTCTTCAATCCCAAGGAATCCATCGACTTCAACGGAAATACAGGACCTTTCCTGCAATACACATACGCCCGAATACGTTCTATATGCAGACGTGCCGCCGACGAACTCGACTCCTGCAGCTTCGAGGGCGCCATACCATCCCCTAAGGAGGTCGCGCTCATACAGAAGGTAGCGGGATTTGCAGCCGCAGTCACGGATGCCGGCAAAAACTACAGCCCGGCCATTATCGCCAACTATTGCTACGATCTGGCTAAGGAATACAACCAGTTCTACCACGACTTCCCCATGCTCAGGGAGGAAAATGACGCGGTACGATGCATGCGTCTGAGACTATCGGCCGTAGTGGCGCGCACTCTGCGCACAGCCGCCGCCCTCCTCGGCATAGAGATGCCCGAAAGAATGTAAACACACTTCTAAAACACACATCTAAAACACCCATATCACTATGAGTTACAATCAATTTCAACAGACACCCCCTCCGTACAACGGATTCAATCAGGGTAGTAATAATGCCGGTGCTCTGGCTCGCCAGATGAATTCGGTGATGACCAAAGTATACGTCCGCATGTTTGTCGGCCTGCTTATCTCAGGCTTCTGCGCGCTCGGCGTGGCCACCAGTCCCGCCATCATGCAGTTCCTCTTCGGCAATCAGATAGTATTCTGGGGCATGCTCATCGCCATGTTTGTCATGGCTTGGGTAATACCCGGACGTGCCATGCAGATGAGTCCCACATCCGTGTTTCTCCTCTTCTGCCTCTTCTCGGCGCTGATGGGAGCATGGCTCGCACCTATCTTCTACGTATATAAATTAGGCAGCATCACCTATACCTTCTTTATCTGCGCCGGCACCTTCGGAGCCATGTCCGTATACGGATACTTCACCAAGTCCGACCTCTCCAAGATAGGCAGCTATCTGATGATGGCTCTCTTCGGCATGATCATCGTCATGCTGGTCAATATTTTCCTCCACAGCTCTACTCTGGAGTGGATTGTATCAATCGTCGGAGTGGTGATATTCATCGGCCTTACCGCCTATGACACTCAGCAGATGCGACGCATCGCGCAGGCCAATCTCGACCCGGCTGTCAGCGACCGCCTCGCCACCATCGGCGCGATGAATCTCTACATGGATTTCATCAACCTCTTCCTCTTCCTGCTCCGCATCTTCGGCGATCGCAATTGACAATTCACCGGGTGAACCGCGATATCAAGCCATCCGGCGACGACCTGCAGCGGCAAGGCTGCGAGGCAGAGCACCTTGCTGAAACCCACATAGACGCTGACGCCAGATCAGAATCCATACCGAATCTAAAAAATCTGCGTAATCCCGCACGGGATTACGCAGATTTTTTAGGCTCCGTTCTCTGCCACAGACTCCACAGAAAATCTATAATGAGCAATTCGCCAACCCATTATATATTTTGGGCAAGTCAAACGATGCGATAATCAAGCGATAATCAAATTAAAAAAAGAAGAAAAGAATATCTGACTTTTTTGAAGATTCTATTAAAATGACTAATTTTGAAAATTAATACATACGTATTCGATTTGCGTATGATTTTATTAGGCGCGTTGCCTAAAAGTGCATTAAAAAAATTGACATACCGACCTATGATTAATCTCCCAAGCCTACATACCCGCTTATGTACTATCTTGAATGCAGTCGCTACCGCTCTCTTAGTCATTCTGTTCACTGGATGTACAGGCGAGCCGGATTTCTGCGACCCCGTGCCATCCACCACTCTCCAAAAATCAGGTGGCAACAAGATCAACAAACCTAAACTGTCCGAAGAGAACGAGATACCATGCTCTTACTCGGGCGGGAGTCTTCACCTCCGCTTCCAAGACTTCAACGGCATATATCGGCTCAACGTCCGAGATGCTGACACCGGACAATCCACATCTTATCGTGTGGATTCATCCCAAGGAGACATCATTATCCCTATCGGAGAACACTCCGCCATATCGCTCGAGCTCAACACGGGAGAGGCCATCTACACCGGGCAGCTGAAGAGATATTAGATATCTGACCGGACTCTTAACGGCGCATGACAAGAGATATGTCTTCCATTATAAGCACGCATCTATATGGCATCCTGACAAAGGCGTATGTACTGCTCGCCGTAACGTTGCTGTGCGTCTCATGCTCTGATTCAAAATACCAACAGCAACTCTTACATGCGGAAGAGATGATGGAAGAAGATCCGGACTCGGCCAGGCAGATACTCGCCGCAATCGCGGACACTCCTTCACACTCTGAAAGACTAAGGGCTGTATACGCACTTCTCAACACTCAGCTTCAGATTAAAAACAATTACTGGACCTCCGACCATGATTCACTCATATATGCTCTGAATTATTTTATCGACAATCCCAATGGCGAAGAGGAACACCTGATGAAGGCATACTATTGTTATGCGGATCTGCTTCAGGCGTCCGATTCACTGTCAGAGGCTGCTAAGGCGTCCGCTACCGCCATCGATATAGCATCGTCACGGAAAGACAATCTCTGGATCGGTAAAACAAATGAGCAGATGGCCGACATACTCGCTGACGCGATGAGGCCGGAACAATCTATCCCCTTTGCAGAAAAGGCTATTAAATATTACGACAAGGCCGATAGGCATAGAAACAGCCTTTTCATAAAATGCGACATCGCCAACAGATATTCATCAATCGGCAGACCGGAAACCGGCATAGCGCTGGCTGACAGTATCAATAAAATAAGCAGACAGCCGGAAGCCGACTCGCTGCTCACTGCATATTCACTCTCGGCCATAGCATACGGGTATCTCAATCTGGAAAACTATCGTAAGGCAAGGGATTATTACAAAGAGATTGAAGAGCATTACCTCAACCTATATACATTTCCGACACACGAAAAAATATTCATCGCCCGATGCGAAATCGCACTTGGAAATACAGACATAGCACGACATCTGCTTGAGGATATTGACACCACTTACCGTCAGGACAATTACAAAGTAAAGCATCTGAAATATCTGCTTTCCTGTAAAGATGACAACCAAGAGGCACAGCTTGAAGCTCTCAGACAATTTACCGAAGAGAGAGAGAGGCTATTGGTAGAAATGAATGATTTATCTGTACTTGAAGGTGAGAGAGAGCATTTCCGACATAAAGCTGAAGTACAGACCAATAAAACACGCAACATCGCTCTAATTGCCACTATTTCCATTCTGCTCATCACACTGGTGACATATCTCTCCATCATCATCTATAGAAGAAAACTTAAATTGCGCAAAGAGGCGGACATCAAAGCCGTCAAAGATAGTCTTGACGCTAAAGTGGAAGCTGTCAACGCGCTCATAGCAGAGAGAGATGACACTATCACAAAACTGCGCGCCATCCATAGCGATCTGATCTACAAACAGAAATGGGAGACCGTTAATATTCTTGCCAAAGAATATTTGAAAAAGAAAGATTCTGACAATGAAAAGGTAAAGATGTCTATTTTCGCGGACTTGGATTCAAGCCTTCAAAAAATCTTCGATGCTGACTTCTTTGACAATACCGAATATCATCTGAATCTGGTGATGGACAATATCATTGCCTTGCTAAGAGAAGAATGCCCGGACTTCAACAAGCAGACCATTCAGTTTATCATACTTTGCTATCTCGGCCTTGACACCGGCATTATCGCATATATAATGAATGTCAGCATCAACAACGTCTATACAACCAAGACACGTATCAAGGCGCGCCTGAAACGCATCAATCCGCCTCACCTCGAAATGTTCCTATCCAGATTCTAACCAGAATAATTTAGCCCTTTTAACGATTCAGAAGCGCAAACTTCAGCAACGCTTGATGAGGCTGTAAGACTTTTTGTTTTAATCATCCACATATTACTCTGACGCACACCAATTTACAAGCACTTATGTAAGACAGATACATTTGGAAATTCGCACTTGCGGCTATAACTTTGCAGTCGTAAGGACAACGCTGTCTTTTGCCTCCGGCATGGAGCGCATGCCAATCATAAACCATAAAATATGGCCAACAAAAAATTTCTGTTCCCCGCCGCCATCGGAGCAACACTTAACCATCATGGTATATTCAAGACACTGAGTCTTGGAATAATCGTGCTTCTGGCTTCTACCTTCACCGGCTGCGATGATGGTAATTTAGGAGGAGAACCGCGATATGAGCTATCATATCGGTTCGAATACGAAGACAACTTGGACGCATACGAAAAATTTTTCGATTCATCCGAGAGAACATTCACATTTAATGTGTACGATACTCATGATGAACTTATTTACAAGTTTACCACATTCGGATTGTCAGAACAACTGTTTGATAAGTTTAAGGATGGTATATTACTAGATCCTGATACACCTCTCACCCTGGAGATTTTAAGACAATATGCCCATTATTACGTACAGGATTTCACAAATATTATGCCTGTATATCATCCCGCTCCGGGTGTTGAATATCATCCACTTGATTGGGTGACTGTCAAAAACATACAAACTCCGGGAAATCCTGTCACATTTCAAATCACAATCTCGGAAAACACTACAGGTAAATTACGTGGCTTTTCTATACAGATACAAGGTGAAAAGTGGGAAAATTCGGTAACAACGCCATTCGGAGAACTTCTCGTTTTGCAACTTCCTGCAGAAGATAAAACTGTATCTCAGCCATCTCATGCCACTTTGGATACTTCGACAGAACACTCCTCGACTACTGACGATCATTCTCTATTATAGACATATTACAGTTTCATATGAGAAATGCACACGCATCCAGATCTCTTCAGCTGAGATGCGCGTGCATACATTCCAAACATCCGACCTCATCTTATAAACTCTTTAAATTTATTACGAAATTTTTATTATACTGATTCTTTCGGGAATTTTGAGGTTCTTTTTGGCTGCTTCCGCCAAGTTTCGTCAGTCGGAACCGAACGGTTTCTCCTTTCTCAACTTGCGGAATCACCTCAAAAATAACGTTCAAACTACCTCGAAAATAAATTTAAACAGGTTCTTATATAATCCGAGGTGACGCAAGGGAATCGTATGTAATGAATATCAACGATAAAACGGGAGGCTGCACGACGCAGCCTCCCGTTTTATCGTTGCCCTCACAGGCTTTACCTCATCATTACTTGCCGAGGTCGGCTGCCGGTTTGAATTTCACAGCCTTGCGGGCCGGAATTACGAGACGCTCCTTTGTGCGGGGATTGATACCCGTGCGTTCGGGCTTCTCTACCACGCTGAAAGTGCCGAAGCCGATGAGCTGTACTTTATCGGCATTTGCCAGTGCCTGAGCGATGCTCTCCAGACATGCGTCAAGAGCTGCTTTTGCTGCTACTTTGTTCAGGCCGGCTTTGGCGGCGATCTCGTTGGTCAAATCTGTTTTGTTCATTGTATTTTGATATTAATAGGTGTATTCACATTTAACAATGGCAAATTTAAATATAAAAACTTGATATCAAAATATATTCACACTTTTTTTCGCAAAAAAGCCTTTTTTTTATGGTCTTAAGGCTATTTTAAGCTTTTTTCACGCTCTATTTTATTAAATTTGCGAGGATTTATAAAAATGTCGCAGAGCCGACAGGCCATGACATTACCACGATATTCTACCAAGATATTTTACCAACAAGAAATTATACAAATAAGAAATTATACTGATGAGTATGTATAACTCAAGGGGGTGGCTTGCACAGATACCGCCGGTCACCCGCAATCTTATCATCATCAACGCGCTTATATGGATAGCCGCTGCTCTGATCCCGGGCTTTGGCAATATGCTATATGAAAAGCTCGGACTTCACTATGTCGCCGCACGCAATTTCAACCCCGTGCAGATTGTGACATATATGTTTATACATGACCGCAACTCTATCTTCCACCTGCTGTTCAATATGTTTACGCTCTGGATGTTCGGACGCGTGCTCGAGCAGGTGTGGGGGTCACGCAGATTCCTCATCTTCTACTTCATCTGCGGAGTGGGAGCCGCTCTGGTACAGGAGGGGATCTGGGCGTTGACCATTCCGGGAGAATACCTGCAGGGCATCGCCGCCACCAATCATCTTTCCGTCAGTGAAATGCAGCAGATTGTGGAGCAATACAACAGGATGGGGAATACTCAATTTGCAGAAGGCTTGGCCAATTTTGCCGCCATGCATCTCACTGTTGGCGCTTCCGGGGCCATCTTCGGACTCCTGCTTGGATTCGCCATGGTATTTCCCGACATGCCGCTGTATCTCTTCTTCATTCCCGTCCCCATCAAGGCCAAATGGATGGTGCTCGGTTACGGCGTGATTGAATTCTTCCTCGGCATCAGTACCACCGACTCCACTGTGGCGCACTTCGCCCACCTCGGAGGTATGCTCTTCGGTCTCATACTGCTGCTGTACTGGCGCAAAAAAGGTACACTACGTGGAGGCAATTTCTATTAAACGGATATTACGCGCCACTCCGGGACCCGTGACGGCCCTGATAGGCATCAACGTAGTGGTGTCGCTGGCTCTCTGGCTGCTCGCCGGAGCCAACTCACTGCTGCATCTGCATCTCGAATATGCGGAGGAGTGGCTCACACTGCCACCCTCCGTGGGCGAGCTTGCAAGCCGCCCGTGGACTCCGCTCACATATATGTTTACGCAGATCTCTCCATGGCATCTGCTCTTCAACATGATGTGGCTCTATCTCTTCGGCACACTGATGTGTCGCGGAGTCATGGAGAGATATTACGAGCTCAATGACACTGACACCGCTCTCGGCTTGCCTCCCTCACCCGCTCCCCGCCCTGCAATGAC
>CAYSJG010000106.1:0-7155 GCA_964431295.1 uncultured Sangeribacter sp.
GTGGAAACGGATACCACCCTTGTAAGGACCGATGGCGTTGTTGAACTGTACGCGATAGCCGATGTTGTTCTGCACTTCACCTTTGTCGTCTACCCAGGTCACGCGGAATGTGAAGATACGGTCGGGCTCTACCATACGCTCGATGATGCGGGCCTTCTCGAACTCGGGGTGCTGGTTGTAGACATCTTCTACAGAAAGAAGAACTTCGCGAACGGCCTGAAGGAATTCCTTCTCACCGGGATGCTTGGCCTCAAGGTTGGCCATGATCTCTTGAATGTTCATGTTTTTATGAGTTTAGATTTATGGTGGTTCATTACTCAGATATCAACGGAGAGGAAGCCTTCAGGACTTCTCTCTGCGAAATCCACGACAAAAATACATATTCTTTTTCGTATTCCAAACAATAAAAATTTACCCCATTTTAAAGCACGTTAATAATCAAGCGAATACGATATTTTTTATGCTGTCAAACATATATACGGCATCTGACAAACCGCGCGCTCTAACCGGAGTACGCCAAAAAAGCGCCGCCCCCGAGGATGGAGGCGGCGCCCGTAGGAATTGTTGTGTCTATAAAAATGCTATAGTATTAAAGCATCTGTATCTTTTCGCACTTACTTCTGGCTGAAGATTACGATTCTGTTCCAGTTGTTCTCGTCATAAGGCTGAGTCTCTGAGCCGTCATACTTCACTGTCAGACGTTCGGGAGATACTCCGTACTCGTTAACCATCTTGTTGTATACAGCTTCTGCACGCTTCTTCGAGAGCTCGAGGTTGTACTCTGCGGTACCGGTGTCCTGGTCGGCATAGCCGGTGATGAGCACCTTCTCTTCAGGATTCTTCTTCATCCATTCAGCCATATTGTAGACATTGACCTCCTCCTCGGGAGTGATGACTGCGGAATTGATGGCGAAGCGGACGGTAGTCATGAGAGATGTCGGGCAGTCTTTGACCACAGCGGCTGCGGTATTGGTCGGGCAGGGAAGCTGGCTTTCGAGAGATACGATCTTCTGGGAAGCGTCGAGCAGCTCGGAGCGCAGATTGTTGACCTGATTGTTGAGGGATGCGATTTCGGAGAGGGAGGCGCATTCGTTGTAGCCCTTGAAGGTGCGGCCGCCGATGTTGAAGTTGAAACCGCCATATACGCTTACGTTGGCTTCGATCGGGTCACCGAACACTACATTGTTCCAGTTGTCGCCATAGAAGGATGCGCGTGCTTCAGCAAAGAAGTCTACATACTTGCAGAGACGGAAGCGGAACTGCAGACCGGCGCTCACAGGGAGAGTCCATGAACTGTTGCGTTTCTCTTTGCCGTTGCCTTTATATACATTGCAGGCTGCGGGGATGTTGCCGTGGGAGTCGCGGATATCCCATACATAGTCGCCGCCCAGACCTACATAAGGTATGATGCTGAAGACACGGTCAGGATTAACTCCGCCGAATGTATTGAACATATCCCACATGAGCTCGGCGTTGAGATTTACGTGCTTGCCACGTGACCATCCGTCGTTGGGATATGCAGGGGTGGGAGAATTCCAATGCAGAGCACCTCCCAGGGCGTTGAACCGGAATCCCAGATATGGGGAGAACCAACGGCCTACACCGAAGTTATATGTGACTGTCATACGCTTGCGGTCAACTGCGTGTCCGGGATTTACGCCGGTGAACGAGCGCTCCACAAAGGGCTGATTGATACCGGCGCCAATCTGGATAAACCAGTTGTCGCGCCAATTGGTGGAATACTTCGTAGCGGGATCGCAAGTAAATTCTGTGACGCTCACCGCCTCGTCAGAATAGACGACGTCTTGGGCTTTGGCTTCAGGGCTTACTACCGCACCGGCAGCGCCAAGGAGAAGCAGCGAATAGAGATGTGTGGTTTTCATAACAAACTTTTTTTTAATTTTTTACCTTAATAAAACAGTGTCGATGTTTCACTTTTTTCACTTTTATAACATATCTTGATTTTTTTTGGTTCGATACTAAGACCCCTGCGTTAACATTTTTTGTGGGATGGGGTCTAAATATATTTTAAAGAGCAGATTTTGCCATATCGCTGAATTTTGGTAACTTCGCGATGCTTTGAAGACACGCAGAAGATATCGGCTTCTGATAGAAGACGAGTCGCGCCTGGAGCAGGTGGGACAATGGCGTCTTACACCCCGACGGATGATTTTCGCCGGGATTGCCGCGTTTATGCTCTCAGCAGTCGTCGGACTGATACTGGTGATGTCCACACCGCTCAAGATGCTTCTCCCCGGCTATTACCACCCGTCGCAACGCGCGGCCGCCGAAGCTGCTCTGCTGCGCGTGGACTCGCTGCGTATGGCAAGCGAACGCCGGCAGCAGTATGTCGACAATGTGTTGCGCATCTTCAATCCCGCCACCGAGCCCACCGACTCCGTAATGGCGGCCGGACGGCTCAACGAGCTGACACCGGACTCTCTGCTCGGCCCCTCTCCTCTGGAGACACGCTTCAATGCCGCCATGAGCAGCCGCGAACGCTTCAACATCTCAGTAGCCGCGCCACTTGCCGCTGAAGATATTATCTTCTATCCGCCAATGAAGCCGGGAGTGCTCACCGCCGAATCGCGTGAAAGCTATAGGGCTGCCATCGCCGCACCCCCCGGCACACCCGTGATGGCTGTGGCTGACGGCACCATCATATCTGTAGAAGATGCTCCCGGACCGTCGGGACGCGCTGTGGTGGTACAGCATACCGGAGGTTTCGTGACACGATACTCCGGTCTCGGCACATTGCTCGTCGGCAACGGCGACACTGTCACCGGAGGACAGGCCATCGCCGTCTCCAGACAACAGCGCAAGAGCGACAGCGGACTCGTCACCCTGCAGATGTGGCACAACGGCACCCCCATCCTGCCGGGCAATTACATCACCGGACTGTCCGAGGACAGAACGCATTAATCACATCATGAAATTATCATGAAATAAGCATGAATAGAATAACCATCCTTGGGTCCACCGGAAGTATCGGCACTCAGACCCTGGACATAATAGAAGCCAATCCGCAATTGTTTCGCGCCGATGTGCTTACGGCGGGGACACGCTGGCAACTTCTCGCCCGGCAGGCGGTGAAGTTCAGACCGCGCAGAGTGGTGATAGCGGACGACAATGGATACGCTCCTTTGCGCCGGGCCATCGCCGACGCCGGCCTCGCCAAAGATATAGAGGTGGCTGCCGGAGAGCAGGCGATCCTCGACACTGCGGCGGAAAATTACTCCGACACCGAGGGCAGCGACACCATCGTGGCCGCGCTTGTCGGTTTTGCCGGACTGCGCCCCGCTCTTGAAGCCATACGCGCCGGCAAGAGAATCTGCCTCGCCAACAAGGAGACGCTCGTAGTAGCCGGAGCTGTCATGACGGCCGAAGCCCGGAGATGCGGTGTGGAGATACTCCCGGTAGACAGCGAGCACTCGGCCATATATCAGTGCCTGCAGGGGGAAGAGCACAATCCCGTCTCACGCATCTTTCTCACCGCCAGCGGAGGACCGTTCCGCACACTCCCTGTCGAAGAGTTTCCGAATATCACTCTCGCGGATGCGCTCAATCATCCCAGATGGAGCATGGGAAAGAAGGTCACGGTCGACTCCGCTTCGATGATGAACAAAGGATTTGAGATGATGGAGGCAAGGTGGCTTTTCAATATGCCGCCGGAGAAGATACAGGTGGTGGTACATCCGCAAAGTGTGGTCCACTCTATGGTGGAGTTTGAAGACGGAGCGGTCAAAGCGCAGCTCGGTGTCCCGGACATGAAGCTACCCATAAGCTACGCTCTCGGAGGACGCAGGCGTGTGGCCAAGGCCTCGCGGCCCATGAGTGTGGCCGATTTCGCCAACCTCACTTTTGAAAACCCCGACATGGATAAATTCCCGCTGCTCGGGATGGCATACGAGGCCATAGAGAAAGGAGGCAACGCCTGCTGTGTGCTCAATGCCGCCAATGAGGTGGCCGTAGACGCTTTCCTGCATGAGCGCATACGCTTTGTCGACATTCCGGATATAGTCGCCAAGACCTTGCAGAGCAGCCCGGTCATTGATCATCCTTCGCTTGAAGACCTGTTTATGACCCACGAAGGGGCCACCTCCACTGCACGCGACATCATATCCCATGATTTACCACATCATTGCAGATAATCATAATAGTAAATCATCATAGTAAATAATCCTCATAATAAAATATCCGGTGCAAATAATCCGGTGTAAATAATGGATACATTTCTCATAAAAGCATTTCAACTTATACTCGCCTTCGCACTGCTTGTGATCATCCATGAGTTCGGACACTTCATCTTCTCACGGATGTTTGGCGTGCGTGTAGAGAAATTCTATATGTTTTTCAACCCCTGGTTTTCTCTCTTCAAGTGGAAACCGAAAGAATATATCGCCGGACCGGGCTTCAGAAAAGATCTGACCAAGAAGAGAGAGGGCAGCAACGCGGCGACTGATCCTGAGGCGGAAGGGCAGCCGGAAGTAAAGGCGGAGGCGGACTCTGCAAAAAAATCCAAGGGGCTGTGGGGCGATACGGAGTACGGCATCGGCTGGCTGCCTCTCGGCGGCTATTGCAAGATAGCCGGCATGATCGACGAGTCGATGGACACGGAGCAGATGAAGCAGCCGGCCCAGCCGTGGGAGTTTCGCAGCAAGCCGGCCTGGCAGCGTCTGCTGATCATGGTGGCAGGCGTGCTCTTCAATTTTCTGCTCGCCATAATAATCTATGCCGGAATAGTATTCGCCACAGGCGAGCGGTATGTGCCGCTGCAGAATGCCGGTTTGGGATTCGCCTACTCTCCGGCGGCGGAGAAGGCCGGATTTCGCGACGGTGACATCCCGCTGACTGTCGACGGGAAGCGCGTGGAATCTCCCGAAGCCATCATGGATATCGCGCAGGCCTCGAAGGTGACCGTGCAGCGACCCAACGGCACCGCTTACCCCGACACTGTCGACATCACACTCCCCGCTGACTTCATGCTGCAGCTCAACAAGGAACTCGAAGAGTCTCCAGAAGAGGGTTTCTTCATGACTTACCGTATCCCCACCAAGGTGATGCAGACAGTGGCCGGCGAGGGAGCCGCCAAAGCAGGCATACTCCCGGGCGACCGCATCGTCGCTGTCGATTCGGTGGCCACACCCTCGTTTGACACTTTCACCGCCGTCATCACCAAGATGGGAGGCAAGACCCCGGTGCTCACTGTAGTGCGGCCTAAAGATACGGAAGAGCGCGTCATATCACGCGCCGACACTCTACGGCTCCCCGTCAAAGTCTCGGAGGCGGGACGTATCGGCGTGCAGGTGGAGTCCTCTCCCGCGGCTTTCTACGACTACAAAGAGAAGAAATATTCGCTGCTGCAATCCATACCCAGAGGCATAGAGTTGGGCACTGACAAACTCACCTCCTACGCCAAGTCGATGAAGCTCGTATTCACCAAGGAGGGTGCCAAGAGCGTCGGTGGATTCGGTGCCATCGGCTCCATCTTCCCCGAAAAGTGGGACTGGATCGCCTTCTGGAACATCGCCGCATTTCTCTCCGTGGCGCTCGCTTTCATGAACATTCTCCCCATCCCGGCGCTCGACGGCGGACATGTGCTCTTCCTCCTCTACGAGGTCATTTTCCGACGCAAGCCCAACGAGAAATTCATGGAGTACGCTCAGATCACCGGCATGGTGCTCCTCATACTGCTCCTGATTTATGCCAACGGCATGGACATCGTAAGACTCTTTAAATAAGTAACGCGCTCTAAATTTGAATACTTACTTAATGGATAATCTAAAGACTATACGGCTGAAGCCCGGCAAAGAGGAATCTCTGCTCAGACATCATCCCTGGGTATTCTCCGGCGCGCTGGCCTCGCTTCCCGATGACATCGAGGAGGGAGACCGCGTAATCGTGGAGAGCGCCAAGGGCGACATTCTCGGCATCGGACATTATCAGATAGGCAGCATCGCTGTCAGAATACTCGAATTCGCTACCCGCACGCTTGCGGAGGATTTCTACGACCGGCGACTGCTCAACGCTTACAGACTGCGCCGCACTCTCGGGCTCATACGCCCGGACAACGATTGCTACCGTCTGGTCCACGGAGAGGGGGATTTCCTCCCTGGACTCGTCATCGACATCTACGGCGACACGGCGGTCATGCAGGCTCACTCACCGGGGATGCACTTCGAGCGAGATATTATCGCCGGCGCACTCACCGGTCTGCCGGAGGCCCGCATACGCAATGTATATTATAAGTCCGAGACCACTCTGCCGTACAAGGCCCAGCTCGACCCGCAAAACGGATACCTCGTCGGCTCCTACGACGGCAATATCGCTACCGAAAACGGGCTGCTCTTCAACATCGACTGGCTCAAGGGACAGAAGACCGGATTTTTCGTGGACCAGCGCGAAAACCGCAGTCTGCTCGAGAAATTCGCGCAGGGAAGAAAGGTGCTCAATATGTTCTGCTATACCGGCGGATTCTCGGTATACGCCATGCGCGGAGGGGCCGCAAGCGTGGAGAGCGTTGACTCGTCGGCCAAGGCCACGGCGCTCACCGACGCCAACATCGCGCTCAATTTTCCGGACGACCCGCGACATACCACCCGCACAGTGGACGCCTTCAAATATCTCGCGGAGATGCCGGCTGACAAGTATGACCTCATCATACTCGACCCGCCGGCTTTTGCCAAACACCGGTCGGCACTCAAAAACGGGCTTATAGGATATCGCAAACTCAACGCCAAGGCTTTCGAGAAAATAGCTCCGGGAGGTATACTCTTTACCTTCTCATGCTCTCAGGTGGTCACCAGAGAGGCGTTCAGACTCGCTGTGTTCACCGCCGCCGCAAAGTCGGGACGCAAAGTGAGAGTACTCCATCAGCTCACACAGCCGGCCGACCATCCTTTTGATATCTCTCATCCCGAAGGCGAATACCTCAAGGGACTCGTACTCTATGTAGAATAACCAAATATTATATCATGAAAAAAATACTTCCCGCTCTGGCGCTCGTGCCCGCACTTTCGCTGCAGGCACTCGCCGCTGAAAACAAAGATTTCAAATACCATGTCGACAATTTCGCCGACATCGAGGTATTACGTTACGAGGTGCCCGGATTCGACGCCCTCGATCTCAAACAGAAGGAGATGTTATACTATCTCT
>CAYSJG010000107.1:0-7120 GCA_964431295.1 uncultured Sangeribacter sp.
GGGATGCGGGGTCGCCTCCGGCGCGTCGGATAGCCTTGTTGACGGCTCCGGAGCCGCAATTGTATGCGGCGATGGCGAGACTCCAGTCGCCGTACATATCATAGAGGTCGTGGAGATATCGGGCGGCATGTCGCGAGGAGGCGTACGGGTCGCGGCGTTCGTCCACCAGCGAATTGACCTCCAGTCCGACACCTTTGGCCGTGCCGAGCATGAATTGCCAGAGTCCGGCGGCGCCGTGACGCGACACAGCGTTGGGATTGAGCGCTGACTCGATGACGGGGAGATACTTCAGCTCCAGAGGTATCCCTTCCTCTTCGAGAGCCTGCTCGAAGATGGGCATATAGTAGATGCTCAGTCCGAGTATCGCCGACACCTGGGCGCGTCCGCGCTTGGTATAGCGGTCGATATATTCGCGTACCACCTTGTTGAATGGCAT
Source organism: uncultured Sangeribacter sp. (assembly GCA_964431295.1). Classification (GTDB taxonomy): domain Bacteria; phylum Bacteroidota; class Bacteroidia; order Bacteroidales; family Muribaculaceae; genus Lepagella. Next base: position 437 of record CAYSJG010000107.1, read on the forward strand.
CTCGATGCGTACGGGCATCTCGGCGAGACGGCGCTTGATGACCTCATCGCTTGTCTCGACGTCCGGCATCGTGCGGTAATGGTCATCGGTGGCGGTATAGTTGCGAAGATACCATGACTCCATCATCTTCTGTGCGTCAGCTTCGTAGCTTTCGGGGAAGATGATTGATTCGTCGGCGAGAGTATACTTTATATCATTGACATTTTTGGTCTGTTGCGGAGCCGCCTGTGCCGGTGATGCGACGGCGGCCGCAGCTGCGAGCAGTGTTATGGCGAGTATCTGTTTCATTGCGCGATATGTTTAGCAGGTCAGAAGGTCAATGCCCACATAAGGGCTATCCCCGGCTTGTTGTTGACCGGAGATGTGGTGATGGTCGGTGCTACATCCATGGAGAGATTGGGGGAGATGTCGAAGTGACTCAGACTGGCGTCGACGTATGCATCCACCATGCAGAGGAGATATACCCCTACGCAGGCGATGATGCAGAGGTCGCGGTTGCGCCTGTAGAAATCCTTGCGGCTCTTGAGTGTCCTCTGGAGCCATGCCTTGTCGAGACTGTCTTCTGTCACTGTGGGAGGGAAGAAGTCCAGATATGATTTGGTGTCGGGGTCATCGTCCATCAGGTCTGCGTATGCAGTCTTGTAATCTCCATACATGCGGGCGTTCCAGCTTGTGCCGTAGCCGAGTCCCATGTAGCCGGCCACGATAATGGGGAGCTTCCAGAAGCTGCGGTTGTATATCTGTCCCAGTCCGGGGCAGAGCGCCGACAGCCAGCAGGCTTTGGTCGGGTCGGGATTGAAAATCTTTTTACCCTCTACGGTATATCCGGGTGCTGTCACCACGGTGGGAGGTAGTGAGTCAGTATATACGGATGTGTCGGAGCCTTCTCCCGGGAGGTTGGCGGCATCGAGTCTCTCATCAACTCTCTGATCAGGTCTCTCATCAACTCTCAGAGGTGAATCAGAGGCGTCAGGCGTGTCATTGTCGGGGAGGATGATTTCCCGGGTGAAGTCTGTCACGACCGATGTGACGGAGTCTGTGGTGCATACGGCGCTGGCGGCCAGCGCCTGGAGCGCGGCTATCAGGAAAGCAAGCGTATGTCTCAGAGGCTTCGTCATGACAGCGTGGAGGGTTATTCGTCGGCTGCCTGTCGGCTGCGCATGCTCTCAAACAGCTGCACGAGTTTCTGCAGCTCGTCGTCGGAGCTGAATTTGAGTGTTATCTGTCCGCTGCCGTCCTGCTTGCGTGAGAATTTCACCGGCGTGGGGAGATATTCTCCGAGCATTTTGGCAAATTGTGCGTCCTCCGCGGAGCGCTTTTGGGTAGGCGAGGATTTCTTCTCCTGCGGATTGTCGGCGAGGAGGTCAGAGTCAGCGATCGCTCTGACCATCTCCTCTACCTGACGCACGGAGAGTGATTCTTTGATAATCTGCTTGTAGATCTTCACCTGCTGCTGGGCCGAGTCGAGTGCGAGGAGCGCGCGCGCGTGTCCCATGTCGAGTTTGCGGTCGCGCAGTCCTATCTGTATGACAGCCGGGAGCTTGAGAAGGCGCAGATGATTGGCGATGGTGGCGCGTTTCTTGCCGATGCGCTCGGAGAGCCGTTCCTGAGTGAGATTGTAGGTGTCGATGAGCTTTTTGAAAGCTAAAGCCACCTCTATGCTGCTGAGATCCTCGCGCTGTATATTTTCGATGAGCGCCATCTCGGTAATCTCGGAGTCCGAGGCGGTGCGCACGTATGCGGGGACGGTGGCGAGTCCCGCGATTTTAGCGGCTCGCCAGCGTCTCTCTCCGGCGATGATCTGATATTGTCCGTCGTCGGTGAGGCGCAGGGAGAGCGGCTGTATGATACCCAGTTCACGGATAGAGAGCGCGAGCTCATCAAGACTCTCTTCGTCAAAGACGGTGCGCGGCTGCTCCGGATTGGGAGATATGCGGTCAATCTCAATCTCCTTGATGGCCGACGAACCGTCGGTACGTATATCGGACATTGATATCAGCGAGTCGAGTCCTCGCCCGAGTGCATTGCGGCGTATATTGTTCATAATTCAGTATCTAAAGACCTACCATCTCCCATCCCCCATCCCCTGAAAAATCTCCAACTATCCCTATTACCTATTCCCTGGTCACTATTCCCTATTACCTATATATAGGGAATTTTACTTCTTCTTGCGATTGCGTGAGATAAGCTCCTTGGCGAGCTCTCCATAGGCGATGGCTCCCCTGCTGAAGGGGTCGTAGAGCATCACGGGGAGTCCGTGGCTCGGTGATTCGGAGAGCTTGATATTGCGCGGTATGACAGTGGTGAACACCATATCGCCGAAATGGCTCTTGAGCTCTTCGAATATCTGGTTGGCCAGACGCAGGCGCGCGTCGTACATCGTGAGGAGGAAGCCCTCGATTTCGAGTTGAGGCCTCAGGCGCGACTTGATGATACGGATAGTGTTCAGGAGTTGCGAGATACCTTCAAGCGCAAAGTATTCGGCCTGTACAGGTATGATGACAGAGTCCGCAGAAGTGAGCGCATTGACGGTGATGACTCCCAGCGAAGGGGAGCAGTCGATAAGTATGAAGTCGTAGTCATCCTTGAGCGGCGCGAGAGCGGCAGACATGCGGCGGTCGCGGTCTGGACGGTTCATGAGTTCCACTTCAGCTCCCACGAGGTCGATGCGGGAGGGGATTATGTCGAGTCCCTCCACCATGGTATGCTGGAGAGCCTCTTTTGCAGGGTATCCGTCCACAAGGCATTCATATATCGAGACCTCCGGCTGTTGTGGGTCGAGTCCCATGCCGGAAGTGGAATTGGCCTGCGGGTCGGCATCTACAAGGAGTACCTTCTTTTTTTGTGCCGCAAGGCAGCTGCCGAGATTAAAAGCAGTTGTAGTCTTGCCGACGCCACCCTTCTGATTTGCTATAGCTATTATCTTTCCCATAGACTGAGAACAGTTTCGTAAAGAATTATGCAAAGTAAGAAATATTTGCCGACATATCCTGCATTTAACTCTTAAAATGTCTTAAAATGGATGTGATAGGGTGGATTGGCAATCTCCGGCCACGATGTATGGAGGGGATGTGGGGCCCTGCTATTTGTCAGCGGGTGGTGTCTGATGGTCCTGCTATTTGCCTGCAGGCGGTGTCTGGCGGACTATGGTGCGCATGTCAGGGGGTAAGACAGTGGAGAATTCCACCATTCCGGCAATTTTGCCGTCTATGCGCCATGGGGTCTGGTGTATTAGTTTGCTGACACCGTTTTTTACTACTTTATATGTATTGTCGGTGCCGGTGGCCAGCATGTGGCGGATTTTGGCTTGTGATTCTGGCTTGTGGAATTGGAAGAGATTCTGGCCGATGATGTCGCCGTGTGAGGCGAATGTGTCGCGTGAGCGGCGGTTCATGAAGAGGATGGTGCCTTCGGTGTCGCAGATTGTTACTGCGCATGTCAGATCTTCGGCCCAATTGAAATTGTTTTTGTCCATGGCTTTAGAATTTGGATTATTTTGCTGCGGGTCCGCGCCGGGTCGGCTCGGCTTCGGGTCGGGTCGGCTCCGGCTCCGGCTCCGGCTTTGGATCGCCCGAGCACGGGCGATAACTGAACTATACTCGCCCTATTTTGTTTTGTTCCGGTTCTGCTCTGGCTCTGCTCCGGCTCGGCTCTGCTTCGGCTTTGGCTTCGGCTCTGATCGGCTCGGGATCGACGGATATTTGGTGGCGGGCGGTGGGGAGAAAAAGAGGAATCGATGCAAATCCCCCGGGGGGAGATGCACCGATTCAGTACTGTGAAGATTTCTCTCGGATTAGTTAGCGGGAGTCTCTACAGCGGGAGCAACGTTGCTGTCAGCAACTGTTGTGTCAGCTGCGTTTGTGTCAGCAACTGTTGTGTCAACAGCCTCGATTGTGTCAGCTGCGATTGTGTCAGAGTCAGCCTTGTTAGCGTCCTTGTTGCTGCAAGCTACGAGAGCTACGCTGAAGAGAACAGCGAGAGAAAGAACTACTTTTTTCATTTTTCTAAGATTTAAAATAATAAAACAAGTTTTTTTGCTATCAAAAACGATGCAAAGGTACAACATATTTTGTTTCGTTGTTCCGCTTGAGCCAAAAAAGTAGCAATTTTAACTAAAATTTAACACTCGTTAACAGAAAACCGTCAATTTACCGTCGCCTTTGCGTAGGTGAGGGGTTACTCTGTCCGCCTTGGCTATTGGCGAGTAGTCATTAGACCCCATTCCTTACATTTGTCGGTCCTTTGAGTCGAAAAATACGCATTCCTTACATTTGTCGGTCCTTTGGGTCAAAAAATAAAGAAGGCTGCGCCGAGATTACGACGCAGCCTCCGGTATTTGAGCTGTAATGGGTGGAATAATCTTATTAGAGTATAATCTTGCGGCCGGCAACTATGTAGAATCCTCTGGGGAGGTCAAAGATGTTGCGGCCTATGTGGAGGTCAAGGAGATATGTCTTGCCGTCGAGTGTGGCAGCCATGATGCTGCAGGCCTGCGTGGAGTCGATCACAAGTGAGTGATTTTCTACGCGCACATCCATCGCTGAGAGGTCAATGGTCTGCACTCCGGTCGTCATCATCAAGCCGTCCTTGTCATAGATACCGCCGTTGACATATGTGAGGTTTTTGGTCTGTTGGCCTGCATTGTTGCTGAAGATAATCATCAGGTTGGGAGCCGGAGATTCAATCTCTACGCTGAGCTTGTAATAGCCGGTTTCGGGGTCGATATCAAGCTTTGTGCCGGGCCATGTGCCGCCGGTATAGTTGGCGCCGTCGCCCCAGAACCAGGCATAGACCTCGCTCCAGTTGGATTTGGAATTGTCGAAATATGCGGTGTATGTGCCGCCGGGAAGTACCGGTTCATCGGGAGCATCCTCGCCTCCTTCGATGGTCTTGACGTAGCCGCTGGCGTTGTAGTAACCGCCGTTTACGTACTGGAATCCATCCTTGGATACCTGGTCGTTGCCGGCATTGCTGAAGATAATGCGTGTGGATGATGGGATTATGTCAGAGCCGGTATAGGTCCATTTGTAGACATTGTTGCCGAGATAGGTGAGGTTCTGGCCGGGCCATGAGCCACCGGTATAGTTGCCGGAGTTGCTCCAGATCCATGCGGTGACCGGATTCCAGGAATCATGCTCGAAGAAGATGGCCTGTTCGCCTTTAGTCATAGAGGGTGCGATAACCTCGGCGGGCTCTTCACGGTCACCGCCGGTGACGGGACCTGATGCTCCGGGCTTCTCTGTCCATGTCTCATCGGGCATAGTCTCGTCGGGCCATGTGGTCCAGGGTGTGTCGACCGAAGCGGAGGCGTAGAGATACTTGCCGTCAGTGCCTATTTTGCCGGGAGCCTTGGTCTTTTCGGTGTCAAGCACATATACGCGGAGATTGCCTTTGCCGGAGCAGGTGGCTGTAAGTTTGCCGTCGGTGACATTTACCACATCGCCTGTGATGCAGTCCACATAGCGGCCGTTGAGCACGCCGGTGAAGGTAGCGCTGCCGCTGATGGTCACCAGTGCGTAGGAATCGGTGTTGGCGTCAGTGTAGCGGCGTTTGAAAGCGAATGAGCCGGCGCAGCCGTCATTGCTGTACTGGCCTTTGCGCAGCGCGGGCACAGCGGCGCGGATCTTGTTGAGGCGCTGGATGTGGAGGGCGAGCGGATAGCTCAGTGTGGAAGCCATGTTGCCGGTAGCATCGGTGTATTCGGCGAAGTCGCTGACATTTACATCACCCTCGATATAGCCGCCGAAGTATGCGCGGCCTGTATCCTTAAGAGCGAGCACGGCGCCTTTGTCGATATCCTTACCTTTCTGGAACTCTACTTCCGAGCCGTAATAGATACAGGGGATGCCGCGGAATGTAAACATGAGGGAAAGATTCTCTGCCCATGTCTCCTGCGAGCCCATGAAGCGATAGTTGCTGTCGGGAGCATAGTCGTGGGAATCCACATATACCACATTGTAGGTGGCATCGTTGTAGAGCCAGTCCTGCGAGCGGACACCGTATGCTCCGGAAGCTGAGTTGAAGTTCCAGTGCATGGCGAAGTCGATGACGCTCATGCCGGAGAAATCGGAATGGTCGGGAGTGTGATACTCATTGCCGTTGAGCTCATGGTTGGAGCTGCGGCGAAGTATCGATGAGGCATGTCCCTTGTCGTCTTTTGCCGACTGAAGCACGGACTCCCAGTTGGTATGTCCTTCCACTGTGAAGAAATCATGTGAGCCTTCGTCTTTAGTGGGGATTGCCACTACTGAATCCCAGGATTTGGGATCCATGTCCCACGCATAGTCTTTATTCTCCTTCCAGGTGTAGTAGCAGGGGGAGCAGTTGTAGTTGTCACCGCGATAGATTACTTCCATGGAGCGTGCGCAGACCTCGCCAAACATGAAGAAGGGTGTGTCGCCGCGCTTGCTTTTGGCCTCGGTGGAATTAGCAGCCTCAAGGAGCTGGGGAAGGAACATTTTGTTGAACGAGAGACGCGGGATATGTCCTGCGGTGTCGATACGGAATCCATCCACACCCATTTTGATGAAGCGTGAATAGCAGTCCACGAGATAGTTGGTCACGGCAGGGTTTTCAGTGTTGAGGTCCACACAGTCGCCGGCGATCTGTCCCCACCAGCGGGAGGGGTCGTCCCAGTCAAACCATGCTTTGTGGTGCCAGTAGTTGTGGATGTCGCGATTGGTG
>CAYSJG010000108.1:0-7066 GCA_964431295.1 uncultured Sangeribacter sp.
AGATAAGAGCCGGCCTCGACAAGAGTTATCAGGGAGAGGTGGTGTTCTCTCCCGGCTATTCCGTAGGGTATCTCGAGCAGGATCCCAAGCTCGATCCCGAGAAGACAGTGCGCGAAGTAGTGGAGGAGGGTGTGGCTCCGGTGATGCAGCTGCTCAAGGAGTATGACGAGGTCAACAACGCCTTCGCCGATCCGGAAGTGCTCGAAAATCCGGATAAGATGGACAAACTTATACAGCGTCAGGCAGAGCTGCAGGACAAGCTGGACGCAGCAGATGCCTGGAATATCGACAACAAGCTCGAGCGGGCTATGGACGCTCTCCGCTGTCCGCCGGACGACCAGAAGATAGCCACTCTCTCCGGCGGTGAGCGACGTCGTGTGGCGCTCTGCCGCCTCTTGCTTCAGCAGCCTGACATTTTGCTGCTCGATGAGCCTACCAACCATCTCGATGCCGAAAGCATCGACTGGCTCGAGCAGCATCTCCAGCAGTATCCCGGCACGGTAATAGCAGTGACTCACGACCGCTACTTCCTCGACCATGTGGCCGGATGGATTCTCGAGCTCGACCGGGGAGAGGGTATACCTTGGAAGGGTAATTACTCCTCATGGCTTGATCAGAAGACCAAGCGTATGGCGCAGGAGGAGAAGCAGGCCAGCAAGCGGCGCAAGACTCTCGAGCGCGAGCTCGAATGGGTGCGTATGGCCCCCAAGGCGCGTCAGGCCAAGGGTAAGGCCCGACTCTCCAGCTATGACCGGCTCCTCAACGAGGACCAGAAGGAGCGCGAGGAGAAGCTTGAGATTTTCATACCCAACGGTCCGCGTCTGGGCAATAAGGTCATCGAGTCGATCAATCTCGCCAAGGCTTACGGAGACAAGGTGCTCTTCGACGATCTCAATTTCATGCTCCCTCCCAACGGCATCGTCGGTGTCATCGGACCCAACGGCGCCGGCAAGACTACTCTCTTCCGCCTTATCATGGGGCTCGAGAAGCAGGACAAGGGACAGTTTGAGGTCGGAGAGACTGTCAAGATCGCTTACGTGGACCAGACTCACAAAGACTTGTCCCCCGAAAAGACTGTCTATGAAGTCATATCGCAGGGTGTGGAGTCATTCAGAATGGGAGGCCGCGATATGAACGCGCGCGCCTACCTCTCCAAATTCAATTTCACAGGCGCGGATCAGGAGAAGAAGATAGGAGTGCTCTCGGGAGGTGAGCGCAACAGGCTTCATCTCGCCATGGCGCTCAAGGAGGAGGGAAATGTGCTCCTGCTTGACGAGCCTACCAATGATATCGATGTCAATACACTCCGTGCGCTCGAGGAGGGTCTGGAGAATTTCGCCGGCTGCGCGGTCGTCGTAAGTCACGACCGCTGGTTTCTCGACCGTATAGCCACTCATATCCTCGCCTTCGAGGGTGACAGCAAGGTGACATTCTACGAAGGCTCATACTCGGACTACGAGGAATATCGCCGTCGTCGCGACGGCGCCGACGCCACCCCTCACCGTATCCGCTACCGCAAGCTCATGTAGCCCCCCGGACATAGGGACAAAAGATAGATAAAGCGCGTACCTGAATAATCTCAAGGTACGCGCTTTTGCTGTCTGTGCAATACACTCTTATACGAGACGTCCTATCCAGCTGTCGCGGCTGCCCGGCAGCAGATCTATCACCGGTATCTCTATCATGGTGTAGCAGCCGGGATTCTGGCGCATGGTGGCTCTCGCCGCGCTTACCAGCACCTGGCCTGTCAGCGCGGGATTGTTGATCTTCATGTCAAATTCAAACATCTGATTGTGAGTGGTGCCCGAGACGCCCTTGCGGGTCATATTGACCCCGTGGCCCACATCGTTGAGCGCATCCACGCTTTCTACCCGGATGACATGCGTCTCATCGGATGCGAAGTAGGGGTCGGCCTTGATCGCTGCGGCCACTTTGTCAAGCTCGTAGCCCGGGAGCAGCTCCACATATACCATGCGGCGGTGTATGCCGGTGCCGGTGGGAATGGTCATCGACAGGGCATCCTTGACGCCTTCGATGGCCTTTACGGCTACGGTGTGGCCCATGCTTCGGCCCGGGCCGAAGTTGGTGTAGGTGATTCCCTTGGGAGCGATAGCCTCCAGCAGAGTGCGCACCACTGAGTCGGAACCCGGATCCCAGCCCGCGGAGATAATGCTGACGGCGCCGTGAGCACGGGCGGTCTCGCCGAGGGACGCACGGAGAGCGGGGATCTGCGTATGGATGTCAAAGGAGTCCACGGTGTTGATGCCTTGTGAGAGTATCTCCTTGGCCATAGGCTCTATGCTGCGGGTGGGGGCGGCGAGGATGACCACATCCACATCCTTAAGATTCTTTACGCTGTCCGTCACCTGAATATCCGCCGGTATGTCGTCGCGCTGCGAGGGGTTGCGGCGCACTATGCCCGCTACTTCAAAATCCTCTGCGGCAAGAAGCGCCTCAAGGGCGGCTTTGCCGATATTGCCGTAGCCTGCTACGGCCGCTCTTATCTTTTTCATATTGTAAAATTATGAAAAAATCCGCTTATTATTCATGGTGTAGGCAATTATTTTCACCGCCGGGGGATAATATCACTCCTGCATGGCTCTCTACTTGCAAAAAAAGTAGTAATTTTGCAAAGTTTTTGAAAAATACATTTTTTGATTCATGAATTGGCTGATAGATCTTCTCTCTCCCGGTTCGGTATCGCTCGCAAGCACTATTCTGCTCTATTCATTCGTGATATTCGCGGGCATTTACCTTGGGAAAATCAAGATTTTCGGAGTGTCGCTCGGTGTGACATTCGTACTGTTTGTGGGTATTCTGATGGGGCATCTCGGATATGGTGTCAATGACAACACTCTCCATTTCCTCCGGGAGTTTGGCCTTATCCTCTTTATTTTCTCAATAGGTATGCAGGTGGGCCCCGGCTTCTTCTCCTCCTTCAAGGAGGGGGGCGTCCGGATGAACGGGCTCGCCATGCTCGGGATACTCCTCAATGTGGTGGTGATGTTTGCCATCTATTTCCTGCAGGGAGACGGTGGCGCCAACATATATCAGCTTACCGGCATAATGAGCGGCGCCGTCACCAATACTCCCGGCCTCGGCGCGGCGCAGCAGGCTCTTCTGCAGGTGCATCCCGAAGACTATAGCCTGTCGCAGGAGATGAGCATGGGATATGCCGCGGCGTATCCCCTCGGTGTGGTCGGCATCATACTTACCATGATTCTGCTGAAGAAGATTTTCCGCATAGATGTCAATAAGGAGATCAGCGAAATAGAGGACGATACAAGACAGTCGCTGCTTGCGCCCCACATGGTCACTTACCGTCTCACCAACGATCTGGTGGCCGGCCTCAGTATCCGCAAACTGCATACGCTCATAAGTACTAATTTTGTGGTGTCGCGTGTAGAGCATCCCGACGGTCAGGTCATCATACCTACGGCCGACACTCCGATCAATCTCGGAGACCTTGTGCTTGTGGTATGCTCGGTGCAGGACGAAGAGGTGTTCAACCGTTTCCTCGGCCCGAAAGTAGATAAGGTGTGGGAGATGGAGAAGGGCCCCATCGTATCGCGCCGTATCCTCGTTACCAAAACTGAATACAATGGTGTGAAGCTCGGATCGCTCCACATGCGTACCGCATATAATCTGAATGTTACACGTGTCAACCGTGCCGGCGTGGATCTGCTGGCCACTCCCAACCTGCGCCTGCAGATGGGCGACCGCATCACCGTAGTGGGCAAGCTCGAGGATATAAATAATGTGGCCTCCAAGCTGGGCAACTCCATGAAGCGTCTCAACGAGCCCAACCTCATCACCATGTTTGTGGGCATTTTCCTCGGCATCATTGTCGGCAGCATCCCGCTGCAGTTTCCCGGCATGTCAGTGCCGATGAAGCTCGGTCTCGCCGGAGGACCTCTGGTGGTGGCTATCCTCATAAGCGCATACGGTACCAAATTCCACATGGTCACATATACCAACTCTTCGGCCAATCTGCTGCTGCGCGAGATAGGCATCTGTCTCTTCCTTGCATCGGTGGGTATCGCCGCCGGCAAAGACTTCGTGGAGACGGTATTCAACGTTCAGGGAGCCTGGTGGGTGTTCTATGGATTCCTCATCACCGTGATTCCACTCATCACCGTAGGTTTTATCGCCCGAGCTAAGTACAAGATGAATTATCTGCACATCATCGGTATGCTCTCCGGCAATTATACAGATCCCCCGGCACTCGCTTACGCCAATAAAGTGGCCAACAACGATTCCCCGGCGGTGGCCTATTCCACGGTGTATCCGCTCACAATGTTCATGCGTGTCATTGTGGCGCAGATTATCATACTCTGTTTCATGTAGAGTGCGCGCATATTGGATAGTATTACAGGTATGATGCGTGATTTCTGAGAAATGACCGTTAAGGAATGCACTCTTAAGCTGAAGCAACGTCTCGGCAGATTATCGTTCAGGACCGGTATAATCATACTGGTCCTTTGCGTCATCTGCTATATCGTGTCATTTGCGCAGATGTTGCTCCCCCTCTCGGCGGCGATGAAAGGAGTGTTATGGACTGTCTTTTTCGGACTTGCCAAAACTTGCCAGTATACCGCCATTCTGATATTAGGCACCGCCGGAGTGGCAAGAGTAAGAAAGGCTTTCAAGGGGCTCTCGCCGCGTAGCAGATAGACAATACCGTATCCTCCGATGCCGGAGTCGGATCGCATCTGATGCACTTCATTTTCTCTCTATCCTCGTGGATTTTGGGGGCGGAATGTGCTGATATGTCGAAAATATTTTGTAATTTTGTAGGCCAAATGCGACGGGATCGCGACCTGTCGCGTCGATAATCGGCGTCAAAGTCCTATATGCCACGGATTTATGCGCCATATTAATTTTTTAACTGCAGAAAAAATTAAGAGACAATGAAAAAAGACATCCATCCCTCCAACTATCGTGAAGTGGTGTTTAAAGACATGTCCAACGACGAGATCTTTATCACTCGCTCCACTGTGGCCTCCAGGGAAACTATCGAGGTAGACGGCAAGGAGTATCCTCTGGTAAAGCTTGAGATCACCTCCGCATCACATCCCTTCTTCACCGGCAAGCAGAAGCTCGTCGACACCGCCGGTCGTGTGGACAAATTCCGCAGCCGCTACGGCAACCGCTCGAAGAAGTAAGCCGCTCCCTGCGACAGCAACATCCAATGGCGGGTCTCCTGACGGAGGTCCGCCATTATTATACCTATAATATCCTATGTGACCCACATGCCACAACTAAAATCGACGCATGGGATCTCCCGGACTTCAGTTTCAGAGTCTCTTCTCTATGATGGGATAAAGAAAGGAGGCTGTGTCAGCACGCTGACACAGCCTCCGGGATTATTTAGATTGACGGACGATTATTCAAACTCTATGAGAGCCTGATCGGTGCCGATTACATCGTTGGGAGCCACGAGCACACGTTTTACGGTGCCCTCTTTGTCTGAAGCGAGATCATTCTCCATCTTCATGGCCTCGTATACGATTACGTTCTGGCCGGCCTTCACTGTGTCACCGGGCTTGACGAGTATCTCGATTACGGTGCCTCCCATGGGAGCGTTGATGGTAGGACCGGTGATGGCATCAGCGGCCTTCTCCTCTTTCTTTTCTGCCTGTGCCTCGGCTTTGGGAGTATTGGCGGCCTTGGCAGCTTCATACTCGGCTTTGCGCAGATTTTTCAGGAAGCCTGTAGCCACAGCGGGAAGGAGCTGAAGCAGGAGGTACTCCTCGTCATTCTGGGCGAGCTTGACATTTCCGAATTCGGGAAGTTCCGGATTCGCGGGCTTGCGGTAAGAATTGACATCATAGGGAGTCTCTACGGGAGAGCCGGTGATTTTCTCGCGGAAGGCGGGATCCACGGGCACGGGAGTGCGGCCGTATTCACCCTTCACGAGTGCTGTAAACTGATTGTTCTTATTTGAATAATCAGCGGCACCTTTGCGGCGGTCGAGAGCCACTGCTACGGCCTGTGAGCCTACAATCTGGGAGGTCGGGGTCACCAGGGGTACCAGACCGGCATCGCGGCGCACCTTCGGGATGAGGGCCATGGCCTCATTGAGCACGTCTTCGGCCTTCAGCTGGCGCAGGTTGGCCACCATGTTGGAGTACATGCCACCGGGCACCTCGGCGTTTTTCACCAGCTCGTTGGGCTTCGGGAATCCGAAGTAAGCCTCGATCTTGTGGCAGGCGTCGAGGAGCTCTTCCTCGCGGTTTTCGCCGGCAGCCTTGATGGCGCGGTCAAACTCGGCATCTATCTCTGCGGGCATTGCCTTGTAAGCTTCATCAAAGTCCTTCGGCCAATTGTTTTTGTTGAGGTCAAACTCTGCGAGAGCTTTGCGGGCGTCCTTAAGCTCGGCGCGTATCTTCGCCACTGCATCCATGTTGACGTCCATCTCTATGCCGAGTTTCTGACAGAAGATCCATACGAGCTCGATAGCCGGAGCTGCGGAGCCTCCGCCAAACCACCAGATGTTGGTGTCGATGATGTCCACGCCCTTGATGATGGCGGTAAGCACTGAGGCCAGACCATAGCCCGGTGTGCAGTGAGTGTGGAAGTCCACGGGTACGCTGACAGCCTGTTTGAGCTTCGGCATGAGGGTGAAGATGCGTGACGGATTTACCAGACCGGCCATATCCTTCAGGGTAATCATCTTGGCGCCTATGCTCTCCATCTCGCGTGCCTTCTCCACAAAGTATTCATCGGTGAAGATCTTTTCATGTACCGGAGCGGGAGCCTCGGAGCCGCCGAAGAGGCGAGCGAAGAAGCCCTTCTTCTTGGGAGCTTCGGCGGGAGCGTCATCCTTGGGGTCTACAGTGTAGCAGACTGCTGCATCGGGGATGCCACCGAGCTCGTTGATCATCTTGATGGAGCCCTTGATGTTGTTGATATCGTTGAGAGCGTCGAAGATACGCATCACATTGAGGCCGTTTTTGATCGCCTCTTTGTAGAAGCCTTCGAGCACATAGTCGGGATAAGGCACTTAGCCGAAGAGATTGCGGCCGCGCGACAGGGCGGAGAGCAGCGAGATCCCTTTCATGGC
>CAYSJG010000109.1:0-6952 GCA_964431295.1 uncultured Sangeribacter sp.
AGTGCGACACCCTCTTCCATCGCACCGACATAGGTAAGAAATTCTGCTGACACACTCGTAATCAACAATAAGCGACAAGAGTAAAAACAGATATGATAATAAGCGGTAAAGAATTAGCTAAAGAGGTAAAAGACAATATTGCGCGCAAGGTGGCCAGCTACAAAGTGGAGTATGGCCGCGAGCCGAATCTGGCGGTGATACTTGTGGGTGACAATCCGTCCTCGTGTCAATATGTGGCTTCCAAAGGGAAAGCCGCCGAGCAGGTAGGATTCACTCATACGCTGGTAAAGATGCCCGAGAGCGTGACCGAGACCGAACTGCTGGAGAAAGTGGAGAGTCTCAACGAGGATCCGCTCGTGGACGGCATACTTGTGCAGCTTCCGCTGCCCAAGCACATCCGCAAGCACAAGGTGATCGATGCCATCGATCCGGATAAGGATGTGGATGGTTTTCAAGCACGCAATGTGGATGCTATATGGCATAAGCTGCCGGGAATACGTGCCTGCACTCCCAAGGGTATCATCAAACTTCTGGACAAGGCCGGAGTGGAAATAGACGGTAAGCACGCGGTGGTCATAGGCCGCAGCAATATGGTCGGTTTCCCGGTGGCAAAACTTCTTCTTGACCGTAACGCGACAGTGACAATAGCCCATCGTCATACGCAGAATCTCGCGGAGATCACCCGTCAGGCAGATATCCTTGTGGTGGCGATAGGTCAGCCGCAGCTCATCACCGGTGATATGGTGAAGGAGGGTGTGGCTGTCATAGACGTCGGTATAACACGCGACCCCGAGAGCGGTAAAAATCTCGGTGACGTGGATTTCGACAGCGTGAGCCCTAAGGCTTCGGTCATCACACCTGTCCCCGGCGGTGTAGGACCGATGACCATCGCCTGTCTTATGGAGAATACTCTTGAAGCTTATGTCAAGCGGATGCAGCTTTGATTTAGCGGAGAGCGGAGAGCAGAGAGGGGTTACTTAGCGGAGAGCGGAGAGGGGTTAGGGTTTTAAGCAGCAATATACACTTTAAGTTATGATAGAAAGATACAGTCGGCCCGAGATGCAGAGTGTCTGGACCGAAGAGAATAAATTCAATGCCTATCTGAAGGTAGAGCTTCTCGCCGCCGAGGCGTGGCGCGAGCTCGGTGTCATCCCTGCGGAGGATATCGACAAGCTGTGGGCAGGTGCGCGCTTCGACATCGCCCGTATCAAGGAGATAGAGCAAAAGACGCGCCATGACATCGTGGCTTTCACCCGTGCGGTCAGCGAGAGTCTCGGCGAGGAGCGCAAGTGGGTGCATTATGGCCTGACATCCACCGATGTGGTGGATACGGCCAACGGCTACATCTTCTCTCAGGCCAACGCCATTCTGCGCCGTGACCTCGATGCCTTTATCGACATGCTCGGCCGTCAGGCGTTGCGATTCAAGAATCTTCCCTGCATCGGACGTACACACGGCATACATGCCGACGTGACATCCTTCGGTCTGAAGTGGGTGCTCTGGCGCGCGGAGATGCTTCGCAATCTCAAGCGCTTCGA
The DNA here is from genome assembly GCA_964431295.1 of uncultured Sangeribacter sp. Classification (GTDB taxonomy): domain Bacteria; phylum Bacteroidota; class Bacteroidia; order Bacteroidales; family Muribaculaceae; genus Lepagella. The sequence goes on from CAYSJG010000109.1 coordinate 1,539, forward strand.
AGAGGCCGCACGTGGTATCGAGGTGGGTAAAATAAGCGGCGCCGTAGGCAATTTCGCCAACATACCTCCCTTTGTGCAGGACTATGTATGCGAGAAGCTCGGCATACAGTCGTCGGATGTCTCCACGCAGGTGATACAGCGTGACCGCCACGCTTATTATATGGCCACACTGGCACTTATCGGTGCGTCGCTCGAGCAGATGGCTCTTGAGGTGCGCAATCTTCAGCGTACAGAAGTGCATGAGGTAGAGGAGGCCTTCGGCAAGGGGCAGAAAGGCTCTTCCGCAATGCCCCACAAACGCAATCCGGTCTCTTCGGAGAATATCTGCGGATGCGCGCGCGTGATGCGCGGATATATGGTGACCGCCTACGAGAATGTGGCTCTCTGGCATGAGCGCGACATCTCCCACTCTGCCACGGAGCGCATCATCATGCCCGACGCCACCATCCTGCTCGATTATATGCTCAATCGCATGATGGGTATCCTTGAGAATCTTGTAGTCTTCGAGGACCGCATGAAGCAGAATATCTTCATGACCAACGGCGTGATCTTCGCACAGCGTGTCATGAACGCCCTGATCAACAAGGGCCTCTCCCGTGAGGAGGCATACGATACGGTGCAGCCCGTGGCAATGTCGGCCATGGCCAACGGTCAGCCTTACCGCGAACTGCTCGGCCTCAACGAGAAGGTGAGCGGTCTGCTCACCCCCGAAGAGCTTGACGGCTGCTTCACACTTGACTATTATCTGAAAAACGTAGACCATATCTATCGTCGCAACGGACTGATAGACTGATATTAAAAGAATATGTCAAAAAGACTTGTCATAATAGGGTCGCAATGGGGCGACGAAGGGAAAGGTAAAGTTACTGATTACTTTGCCTGCAAATCGGACATGGTGGTACGCTATCAGGGGGGCAACAACGCCGGTCACACCGTAGTGTTTGACGGACATAAATACTCTCTGCGCAGTATCCCGTCAGGTATTTTCAATCCTGAGATTGTCAATGTGATGGCCAACGGTATGGTGGTCAATCCGGTGTCGGTGATCAATGAGCTGCAGATACTGCGTGACAAGGGAGTCACCGACTGGCAGCTGCGCATTTCTGACCGTGCAGCGATGGTGATGCCCTGGCATGCCGATCTCGACGGCGCATACGAAAGCCATAAGGGGGATTCCAAGATCGGCACCACCAAAAACGGTATCGGCCCTGCTTACGCCGACAAATATTCGCGCATATGTCTGCGCATGGGCGACCTGCTTGATCCGGAATACTTCGCAGAGCGTCTCAAGGGTGCGCTCGATGTGAAGAATATGGAGCTGAAGATGCTCGGCCTCAAAGAATACTCTTTCGATGAGGTCTATAATCAATATATGGAGCTGGCGCGCGAACTCGGCCCGATGATCTGCGACACATCAGCGCTTGTCAACGAGGCTCTCCGAGGCGAAGGGAAGGTGCTCTTCGAGGGTGCGCAGGGGATGATGCTCTGTGTGGACCACGGCACATATCCCTTCGTGACATCCTCCACCCCATCATCTGCAAGTGTGCCGGTGGGTGCCGGTATAGCTCCGCGATGGGTGGACAATGTGCTCGGTGTGGCCAAAGCCTACTGCACTCGTGTCGGCGCGGGTCCCTTCCCCACAGAGCTGCATGACAGCCGTGCGGAAGAAATACGCGAGCGCGGACATGAGTACGGTACCGTCACAGGTCGTCCGAGACGTGTCGGATGGTTTGACGCTGTAGTGGCCCGCTATACAGGGCAGCTCGCCGGTATCGACAGCTGGGCGCTGATGCTCTTCGATGTCCTCTCGGGGCTTGACACTGTCTCGATATGCACAGGATATGAGCTCGACGGCAAGATACTTCAGGCTCCCCCCTCCACAATCGGGAAGCTCGCCCGTGTGAAGCCGGTGCTCGAGACACTCCCCGGATGGAAAGAGGATATCACCGGAGTGAAGAGTTTCGATGAGCTGCCGGAGAATGCCAAGGCCTATGTGCGCCGCATAGAGGAGGTGACAGGTGTCCCCGTAGGAGTCATCTCAGTGGGTCCGGACCGCAAGCAGACCATCGTGCTCAATCCCACGCTAAGACAATTTCTTGACGAATAATTAACCAAACACGCAATACAAGATGTCATTTTTAGAAGATAAGATAGCCATGGACGGGCTCACGTTTGACGATGTGCTGCTCATACCGGCGTTCTCTGAGGTTACACCCAATATGGTGAAACTCGGTACTCGCTTTTCGCGTCATATCAATCTCAACATACCTCTGGTGTCAGCGGCTATGGATACCGTCACCGAGTCCGCAATGGCGATAGCCATTGCCCGCGAGGGTGGTATCGGCGTGATACACAAGAATATGTCCATCAGCGAGCAGGCCGCGCAAGTGCGCAAGGTGAAGCGCGCCGAGAGCGGCATGATCTACGATCCTGTCACCATCAAGGGTGAAAGCACTGTAGGCGACGCTCAGCGTCTGATGGCTGAAAATCATATCGGCGGCATACCGGTGGTGGACGATGACAATAAGCTCATCGGCATCGTGACCAACCGCGACCTGCGTTTCCAGACAGATACCGAGATCCCCGTGAGCGAGGTGATGACCAAGGATAATCTGGTGACCACACGCGACTGCAGTCTTGAGCATGCTTCGCGCATACTGCTGCAGCACAAGATCGAGAAGCTTCCTGTGGTGGATGAAGAGAATCATCTTGTAGGTCTCATCACATATCGCGACATTACCAAAATCCAGGATTATCCCAACGCCTGCAAGGATGAGAAGGGACGTCTGCGTGTGGCAGCCGGTGTCGGCGTGACTTCCGACACAGTACAGCGTGTCACAGCCCTTGTGGAGGCCGGTGTGGATGCGGTGGTCATCGATACAGCCCACGGACATTCCGCCAATGTGGTCAATACTCTTAAGGCAGTCAAGCAGGCCTTCCCGGATCTTGATGTGCTTGTAGGCAATATCGCTACCGCCGAGGCCGCGGAATATCTGGTCAAGGCCGGTGCCGACGGCATAAAGGTGGGCATAGGTCCCGGTTCGATATGCACCACGCGTATTGTGGCCGGTGTCGGTGTGCCTCAGCTTACCGCCATCTATAATGCCGCATGCATGGCCCACAAGTATGATGTGCCTGTGATCGCCGACGGCGGTCTCCGCTATTCCGGCGACATCGTCAAGGCTCTCGCCGCAGGCGGCGACTGCGTGATGATGGGCTCGATGCTCGCCGGCGTTGAAGAGTCGCCCGGTGAGACTATCATCTACAACGGACGTAAATTCAAGGCATACCGCGGCATGGGCTCCATCGAGGCTATGCAGGCTGGCTCCAAGGACCGCTACTTCCAGAGCGAGAAGACGGACAGCGCCAAGTTTGTGCCGGAGGGTATTGTGGCCCGCGTGCCTTACAAGGGTACTCTCAGCGAGACTGTCTATCAGCTGATCGGCGGTCTGCGCAGCGGTATGGGATATTGCGGCGCCGGAAATATCGAGAAGCTGCATGACGCCAAGTTTGTACGCATCACCTCTGCCGCAGTGGTGGAAAACCATCCCCACGATGTGACCATCACCAAGGAGGCCCCCAACTATACTCGCGGCGAATAATCCCGCGGCTTCATTTTTTACATCTACAGTCATTTTTTTGATTAATGGAAAAGATACTGATATTGGATTTCGGTTCGCAATATACGCAGCTGATAGCGCGTCGCGTGCGTGAGCTTAACGTGTATTGCGAAATCCATCCATACAACAAGATGCCGGAGATTGACGCCGACACAAAGGGTGTGATCTTGTCCGGCAGTCCCTCCTCCGTGCGTGATGCCGACGCACCGCGTCCTGATCTTTCTCAGATCAAGGGCAAGCTGCCGCTTCTCGGCGTATGCTATGGCGCGCAGTACCTGGCCTATGCCTACGGCGGAGATGTGGAAGGCGCACCCAGCCGTGAGTATGGACGTGCCATGCTGACGGTGACAGCCCCCGAGGACCCTCTGATGAAGGGACTCCCGTCGCCCACGCAGGTATGGATGTCGCATGGCGACACCATCACATCCCTGCCCGACAACTACAAGGTGATAGGCTCCACTGACAATGTCAAGTATGCCGCTTATCGCATAGAGGGTGAGCAGACATGGGGAATACAGTTTCATCCCGAAGTGTTTCACAGTACGGACGGACCTAAGCTGCTCGCCAATTATGTGCTCGGCATCTGCGGATGTTCAGGCATCTGGAGTCCCGACTCATTCATCGACTCCACCGTGGCAGAGCTCAAAGCCAAGCTCGGCAATGACCGTGTGATCCTCGGACTCTCCGGAGGCGTTGACTCCTCAGTGGCCGCTGTGCTGCTGCATAAGGCCATCGGCGACAACTTGCACTGTATCTTTGTCAACAATGGTCTGCTGCGCGCTGATGAATTCGATGGCGTGCTGGCATCCTACAAGGGTATGGGGCTCAATGTCACCGGCGTGGATGCATCCGAACGTTTCTACAAGGATCTCAAGGGTGTCACCGACCCGGAGCAGAAGCGTAAGATAATAGGCCGTGATTTTGTGGAGGTCTTCAATCAGGAAGCCAAAAAGGTGGAGGGCGCGCGCTGGCTCGGCCAGGGCACCATCTATCCGGATGTGATAGAGAGCTGCTCTGTCAAAGGTCCGTCGGCCACTATCAAATCGCATCATAATGTCGGCGGTCTTCCCAAGGAGATGAATCTCAAGATTGTCGAGCCGTTGCGGCTGCTCTTCAAGGATGAAGTGAGACGTGTGGGTAAGGCATTGGGTATCGATCCCTCCCTGCTCGGACGTCATCCCTTCCCCGGTCCCGGTCTCGGTATCCGCATCCTGGGTGAGGTCACCGCAGAGAAAGTCAGAGTGCTTCAGCAGGCTGACAAGATCTTCATCGACAATCTCCGCGAGTCCGGATGGTACGATAAAGTATGGCAGGCCGGCGTAATGCTGCTCCCCGTGCAGAGTGTCGGCGTAATGGGCGATGAACGCACATACGAGAGCTGCGTGGCCCTACGTGCAGTGATAAGCACCGACGGCATGACCGCCGATTGGGTGCATCTCCCTTACGCACTGCTTGCCAAAGTTAGCAACGAGATTATCAACAAAGTGCGTGGAGTAAACCGCGTAGTCTACGACATCTCCTCCAAGCCGCCGGCCACAATCGAATGGGAATAACCGACCAACTCTGACACTCAGATTAAATTTAATTTATCTAATATAAATCAACCACTTAGTAAGTAACCCACTGAACGCTAAGTGGTTGTTGTTATATATAGTTTCCGAAATTGTAGGGCTGTAAAACTGTAAAAAAATTTATTACTGTCCGCTAAACTTTATGAGGCAATAGAAAGAAAGGGCCGATTCCATTTGCAGGAGTCAGCCCTTTTCGGTTATTTTGTTGTCGCCAAACAAACTA
>CAYSJG010000110.1:0-6875 GCA_964431295.1 uncultured Sangeribacter sp.
ATCGCTCAATTTTACAATCTGAAATCAGCAAGTTGAACTTGCGAAACTTAAATCAAATATATGAAACGATTTCCATTAAGTCAGAGTCAGCTGGGGATTTACCTCGGTTCGGCATATCGCGAAGACCTTGCTTACCATATAGCATATATATTCCGCTTTGCCGCAGATATGTCGGAAGAGTATCTGTCGGAAGCGGTGCGTAAAGTGCTTGCCGCTCATCCGGCGTTTGGCGTGAGCGTGGAGCTTGACGACGCCGGCGAGCCAGTGATGGTGGCTCTTGAAGCTTCGGAGACTTCGCTTTTCGATATCCCGGTATCTGAAATGAGCGAGGATGAATTGAACAGCGTCAAGCGCAGTCTGATAGAGCATATAGATGTGCCGGGCGCACGTATGGTGCGTTTCCGTATCATCCGCACGGAGAAGCATCTCTGTCTTGTGATGGTGATACATCATATTATCTACGACGGCAGCTCCATGCGAATATTCATGCGTGACTTGGATCTGGCTCTCAAGGGAGGAGTTCCGGCCGTGGAGAGTTTCTCCATGACGGATGTGGCCGAGTCAGAGGCCGCAGGGCGCAAGTCGCCTCTCTACGATGAGGAGAAAGAATATTACGCCGGGACCTTCGGCGACTTTGATTCCGACGGAGCTTCGCTGCATGCTGATGCCCCCTCCGGATCGGCCGCCCATGATGACGCGGAAGTCTCTACTGCCGGTTTCTGCCACAAACTGTACCGTCTATCCACGCCGGTGCAAGCATTCAGAGGCGGCTCGGCCACGGCCTACGCGGCCATGGGTGTGACCCTCGGTGCCTTTACCGGCCGCGATGACGTGCTCTTTACCACAATCTATCACGGGCGCAACACCCCCGACACCGAGAATACCGTAGGAATGCTCGTGCGCACTCTCCCCGTACGCTGCCGACTCGGTGAGGGCAAGACAGCCGCGTCGCTTGTCTCGGAGCTCAGAGAGCAGCAGTCTGCCACCCGCGCCAAGAGTCTCTTCTCCTTCGCTGACTTCTGCACCATGACAGGATACAGACAAGAAGTGCTCTTCGGCTATCAGGGTCGTCTTCTTAATATGGAGGGGTTTGTTGCAGGAATGCTTGAGGAGCGCCTCGACGATGGCGATACCGGTGTCCCCATGTCGGTGCAGATGTTTGTCACTGATGATGAGCTCTGCATAGATGTGATCTGGGACGGCTCCTTATACAGCGATGCCATGGTGAGCCGCTTCGTCAGGACCTTTGATCTGATCCTCTCCCAGATATGCGACGATGACTGCGCCTCCCGACCTCTCACCTCCCTTTCGCTTGTCGATGAGGCTCAGACTGCCGAGCTGCGTCTCCTTGAAGATGTCCCCGCTCTCCCCTACGACCGCGCGGTGCCTATCGAAGGTGTGATAGCCCGGATGGCCCGCGAACTTCCCGGGAAGGCTGCCGTAGTCACGGCTAAGCGCACGATTACATACAGTCAGCTGGATGAGATCTCCACGCGCATAGCCCGGAGTCTGGAGAGCAAAGGTCTGCGCAGAGGCGACACCGTAGGCGTGATGATACCGCGCTCCGAATGGATGGCCCTGCTACCGCTTGCGGCCATGAAGGCCAAAGTGGCATATATGCCCCTTGACCCGACATTCCCCGAGGAGAGACTGCTCTTCATGACCGAGGATGCAGGGGTGAAAACGGTCATCACCGTGGATGGGCTCGCGAATGCCAAAATGCCCGGCTTTAAAGGTGAAATATTCGAAGCCGCGGAGCTCGAGGATATCTCCGCGGAGTGTGCGGACGGCGGCGGCGCGGAAGCCTGCGCCGATGCAGTATGGGAAGCTGCGCTCGACCTCCCCTTTGTGGTGCTGTATACATCCGGATCCACCGGCAAGCCCAAGGGGGTCACGCTCACCCGCGGCAACCTTCTCAACTACGCCGAGGACTATAAGTATATAGCCCGCTTCGGCACTGAAGACCGTATCCCGGCCTACGCCAATTTCGGATTTGACGCCCACATGATGGACCTCTATCCCACCCTGATGTCGGGCGCCACGCTCTATATACTCGATGAGGAGGTGCGTCATGATCTCGACGCGCTGCATGATTTCTTCGAGAAGCATCAGATCACCTGTGCATTTCTGACCACTCAGATAGCCTATCAGCTGATAACCCTTTATGAGTTCTCATCCCTGCGGTGGCTCGCGACCGGCGGCGAGAAACTGCCTCCCACAGGCGAGCTCCCCTTTGAGTTTGCCAACCTTTACGGCCCGACGGAATGCTCGGTGATAGCCACATATTTCCTGCCACAGGGCGCGACTGACGGCACCGTGATAGGTCGTCCGATACCGGGCTACGGTGTGCGCGTGCTCGACAAGTACGGCCGGCGTGTGCCTCGCGGCGTGCCCGGTGAACTCCTTATCACCGGTGCCGGCGTAGGCCTCGGATATCTCAACCGTCCGGAGATGACGGCTCAGAAATTCATCACCGTCGATGGTGCGAGGGCTTACCGTACAGGCGACCTTACCCGCTGGAACGAAGACGGCGACATACAGTTTATGGGCCGCATGGACGGCATGGTGAAGCTCCGCGGACTCCGCATAGAGCTCGGCGAGATAGAGGCCGTGGCCACGCGCCATGAGGCCGTAAGACAATTTGTAGCCGCAGTCAAATCCATCGGCGGCAACGACCAGCTTGTCGGATACTATACCGTCAAGGATGGAAAAGAGGTGTCTGCCGAAGATCTCCGTGCATTCATGTCGGAGAATCTCACTGAATTTATGGTGCCGGCCACTATAATGCAGCTCGACAAGATGCCGATGACCTCTAATGGCAAGGTGGACCGTCGCGCTCTCCCTGTCCCCGAGATGGAATTCACAGAAGAGACGGTGGCCCCCTCCACTCCCGAAGAGACCGAGGTCTGCGGGATAGTCGCCGAAGTGCTCGGCCATGACTCTTTCGGTGTCACCACCAATCTGCTTAAAGTCGGCCTGACCTCTCTGCTCGCCATGCGTCTCGTGGCCACAGTGGCCAAGCGTCTCCAGGTGCGCATCACCTCCAAGGACGCCATGGCCGAGCCTACGGTGCGCGGACTTGTCAAAGCGATAGCCGCCGCCTCCGGTAAGGCGGCCACCTCCGCTGCGGACACTCCACGTAAGCGCCGCAAATATTATCCCATCACCGAAAACCAGCGCGGCATACTCATCGACTGGGAGCGCAACCGCGAGGCTCTGCAGTATAATGTGGCGCAGGTGATAAAGATCAACCCCGACACGGACCTCAAGCGGCTCCGCGAGGCTCTCGCGGCGGCCGTGCAGGCGCATCCCGCCATGAGCACGCGCTTCGTGAGCCGCAACGGTGATGTGATGCAGGAGCGCCTTGCCCCGGCCGACACAGCCTCCATCGTTGCGCAGATCCCGGAGATAATGCTCGACCATAAGCCCTCGCGCGAAGAGATGCAGGCCTTGATGAAGCCCTTCGACCTGTTTGCCGAGCCGCTGTATCGGTTTGCGATAGTACGCTCCGGAGAAGACTCCTGGCTCTTTATGGACTTCCACCACATAGTGTTTGACGGCGTGTCGGCCATGGTGTTCTTTGACTCGCTGTCCCGCGCCTACGCCGGCGAGAAGCTTGCCGAGGAGGAATACTCCGCCTTCGAGTGGGCCGCCGACGAGGCCGCGCTCATGCAGTCCGCCGAATATGAAGAGGCCGAGGACTGGTTTGCCTCTCTGCTTGCCGAAGCGCAGACCACCGTCTATCCCAGAAGCATAGTCGCCGAGGCAGTCCCCGAAGGGACATTGCTGCGGACGTCAGCAGAGCTTGACGGCGGCGAGATAGACCGCTTCTGCAGCTCCAACGCCGTGACGCCGAGCAATTTCTTCCTCTCCGCGTTCATGCAGACGCTTCATCGCCTGTCGCGCAGCGAGACAGTGGCCATCACCACTGTCAACAACGGCCGCAACGATGTGCGTCTCATCGAGGACACCGGCATGTTTGTCAAGACCCTCCCGGTAGTCTCCAAAGTATCTGCCAAGGAAGCCGCCACCCTTTCTCCCGCCGATATGGCTCTCGGACTGCAGAAGCAGTTTAACACCACCCGAGGTTATGATTTCTATCCCTTCACCGAGGTAGTGCGCAAGTATGACATCCGTCCAGAGATAATGTATGTCTACGAGGGAGGAGTGTCGCTCGATGCCGACGGCGGTCCCCTCACCGACGAGAAGATACCGGTGGCGCTCGACACCGCCAAGGTGCCGTTGACGCTCCTTGTCTTCACCCCCGCTCCCGGGAAGTACAGGCTCGAACTCGAATATGACGGCTCCCTATACAGCGATGCCGACATGACGCTCCTGCTCGACATGATCTCTACGGCCGTGAAGCGCAATCCCGAGGCTTCGGCTGTGGCCGATGCCACCCTGCTCTCTGCCGAGCAGGATGCTATGCTTGAGCCTCTGCGAGACGGTGAGCGCGGAGATGTGGAGTATAATTCTTATCATGGAGCGTTCGAGAAACAGACCGACGCTACTCCAGACGCCACGGCGCTCATAGCTTCCGACCGCACGCTGACCTTCGCCGAGCTCGATGCCGAGGCCAATCGTGTGGCCAATGCGCTCCGCAAGCGCGGAGTCGGCCGCGGCGACAAGGTGGTCATACTTCTGCCGCGCGACTCTCGTCTCATCATCTCCATATACGGCGTGATGAAGGCCGGCGCCGCTTATATCCCCTGCGACCCTGAATATCCAGTGGAGCGCATCAAGCTGATCACCGAAGATTCCGACGCACCGTTTATAATCACGACTGAAGAGAAGGTATTCTCCTTCCCCGGCAAGGCTGTGGATGCGGATATGCTACTGCAGGAGCAGGACACGTTGCGTCCCGGTGTGGAGATACAGCCCGATGATCCGGCATATCTCATATATACCTCGGGGAGCACAGGCCGTCCCAAAGGTGTGGTGATACATCACGGGGCCGCGGCCAACTATCTCTACGGTTACCGCAAGCTCATATACCGTCCTATGGGCGAGATGGAGCCGCGTGTCAATATGCTTATAGTCACCATATCCTTTGACGCATCGCATGTTGACCTCGGCACATCGCTGACCTCCGGCCATACCCTTGTACTTGCCGACGAAGAGGAATGCAAGGATGTGGCCATGCTTGCCGACCTGATGAAGCGCACGGGCGTCGAGGCATTTGACGCCACGCCGAGCCGCCTGGCCGCCATGTTGGAATTGCCGGAGTTTTGTCATGCCATCTCTCGCTGCCGTCTGCTCAATATCGGCGGCGAGGCTATCCCGGCATCACTGCTGCCCAAACTTGATGAGGCAGGGTTCAAGGGACTTACGGTCAATGAATACGGTCCCACGGAGACGACAGTAGGCTCCAACCATAAAGTGCTGAAAAGCGGCGAACCTGTCACCGTGGGCCGTCCCTTCTACAATTATCGCGAATATGTGCTCGACGCTTGGGGGGGCGAACTCCCCGCGGGTGCTGTCGGCGAACTGGTGATAGCCGGCCGCAGTGTAGGCAAGGGATATCACAATCTTCCCGAGAAGACCGCCGAGAGCTTCATCACCCTTTACGGCGCTCCGGCCTACCGCACAGGTGACCTCGCACGCTGGCTTCCCGACGGCGACGTGGATGTCAGAGGACGTATCGACCATCAGGTCAAGCTCCGCGGACTGCGTATCGAGCTCGGTGAGATTGAGAGCGTCGCCAATGCCTTCGCAGGAGTAAAGATGTCCGTGGCCAATGTATGCAAAATCGGTAATGTCGACCATCTCTGCATCTGGTATGAGGGAGAGAATGTGGATCAGGAGGAGCTCAAGACCCATCTTCAGCGCCATCTTACCGACTACATGGTGCCAGACAGTTTCAATCCCGTGGATAAGATCCCTTATACCCCCAACGGAAAACTCGACCGCAAGAATCTCCCCGCACCCGTGCTGGAGAAGCTTGCCGAATATGTGGAGCCCGCCGAAGGCAACGAAAGCATCATCGCCGAGGCCTTCCGCCGCACACTCGGTCTGGAACGCGTAGGCGCCGACGATGACTTCTTCAAGATCGGAGGCACATCCATCAATGCCATCAAGGTTGTGGCCATCCTGACCTCCGGCGGCCTGAAGATAAGCTATAAAGATCTCTTCGCCACCAAGACTCCGCGTGCGCTCGCTGCCTTTATGGCCGGCACTCCCGCTTCCGGAGCGTCTGCCGGCGAAGATGCGGCCGCTGCCGCATCAGGCGCAGTTGAGGAGGGACGCTTCGCTCAGGTGCTCGCCGGCAACAGCATAGAGGCGTTTCTCGAGGGGGAACGCCGCAATTTGGGCAATGTCCTCCTCACCGGTGCCACCGGTTTCCTCGGAGTGCATGTGCTGCATCGGCTGCTTGAGACCACTGATGCAACCATCAGCTGTGTGGTGCGCTCCTCCGAGCATTTCGACGCCTCCTCGCGTGTCCGCACCCTCCTCTTCTACTATTTCGGCGACACTTACGAGCACCTTTGGGACAAGCGCATATTTATAATCAAAGGCGACCTTACCGATGAGGATACACTCAAGGCGCTCGATGCGGAGGCTATCGACACCGTGATCAACTGCGCCGCGAGTGTGAAGCATTTCGCTCCCGGCAACGAGATCGAGCGTGCCAATGTCGATACCGTACGCAACATAGTGGACTGGTGTGAGCGTCATCAGCGCAGTCTCGTACATGTCTCCACCGTCTCCGTGGCCGGTGAGGCCGATGTGAAGACCGCTGCGGAGACAGTGCTTACCGAGCAGCGTCTCGAGATGGGCCAGGACCTCACCAATCAGTATGTCAAGTCGAAATATGACGCCGAGACCATCATCCTTCAGGCCGTGCAGGAGGGCCGCATAGACGCTAAAATCATGCG
>CAYSJG010000111.1:0-6841 GCA_964431295.1 uncultured Sangeribacter sp.
TGTTCGGACTGAATCTTGAGATATTTCTCGTTGTCAAAACCGTATTTCATACGGATTGCAAATTTACTAATTTTTTCTCAATCCCGAGAACTGCTATCAAAAAATCAGGCCATGAAAATTTCTTTTTATGTCTTATGGCATGGATGGTTGCATATATTGTGGAAGTTATGTAAATTTGCGCCACAAACCGGAACATAGATTCGCTCCGGTATTCAACCAACCTGATACAGCCGCCGGAGGCTCAGGCCGAAAGCCGGCTCAGCGCATACCTTACAATCATGAAAAATGTATTGATTATCGGTGCCACAGGACAGATAGGCTCCGAACTGACAATGAAATTACGCCGCCATATTTCTGACGGCAACGTTGTGGCCGGCTATATAAAGGGTGCCGAGCCCAAAGGAGAACTTCTTGAAAGCGGTCCCTCCCATGAGGTAGACATCACCAATCCTCAGCAGATAGCCGATGCGGTGGAGAAATATAACGTTGACACCATATATAATCTCGCAGCACTGCTGAGCGCCGTGGCGGAAGCCCGTCCGCAGCTGGCGTGGAAGATAGGCGTAGGCGGCCTTTACAATACCCTTGAGGTGGCCCGCGAGAAGAAGTGCGCCGTATTCACCCCCTCCTCCATCGGTTCGTTTGGCGACAATACCCCTCACGACAAGACCCCTCAGGACACCATCCAGCGTCCCGGCACCATCTACGGAGTCACCAAAGTGACCGGCGAGCTTCTTTCAGACTACTACGCCCGTCGCTTTGGCGTGGATACTCGTTCGGTACGCTTCCCGGGGCTCATCTCTTATACCACACCTCCCGGTGGAGGCACTACCGACTACGCCGTAGACATCTACTATTCCGCAGTGAAAGGAGAGACATTCAAATGTCCTCTCAAGGCCGGCTCCTTCATGGATATGATGTATATGCCCGACGCACTCCGCGCCGCCATAGAGATTATGGAAGCCGACCCCACCAAGCTCGTGCACCGCAATTCCTTCAACATCGCCTCCATGAGTTTCGATCCGGAGATAATCGCTGCCAAGATCCGCGAGCATGTGCCCGGCTTCAAGATGGTCTACGAGCTTGATCCGCTGCGTCAGAGCATCTGCGACTCCTGGCCCAACTCCCTGGATGACACCTGCGCACGCGAGGAATGGGGATGGAAGCCGGAATATGACCTCGAAGCCATGACCAAAGACATGCTCAAGAATCTGCGCATAAAATTCGGTCTGCCGCAGCCTGAGCTTGTCGAGGCCTGATGCCCCCGTCAATAAAAAATGTCAAAAACAGAAGATAAAAACTGAAAACTATTTTTTAGTTTCAAGTTTTATACTTAATTTTGTGCCGCCTTTGTCTTCAGGACAAGGACGGCACTAATTATTCGACCGAACGAGAAACTTCAGAGATGACGACACTTTCCAAAGATGAGATGTCAAGACTATGTGACGTAGTGATGGATCTGATACTTGAACAAGGTATCAAGAGCACCACTATGGATATTGTGGCCTCGCGACTGCATATATCCAAAAGGACCCTCTACGAGATTTTCGGATCGAAAAACGAAATGCTCGGAGCGGCGCTTGACCATATCAACGAAACCCAGACTCAAGAGATAGAGCGGGTGATGTCATCGTCCGAAAATATTCTTGAGGCCATCATGCGCCTGCTCATCCTCCACCGCAGCAGGATCTCCGGCATGAACATCCGCTTCCTCAAGGATATGGACCGGCTGTACACCATGGTGCGTCCGCAGTATTACAAACGTCAAGAAGACAGAGTGAAACAGATGGCGCTCGTCTTCCGTCTCGGCGTAACGCAGGGGCTATTCAGAGAGGGGCTCAACTACGAGATGCTGGCACGCATGTTTGAAGTGCAGATGGAGTCACTGAAACGCGCGGAGGACCTTATGCCGCAGGATATAGCTCTTGTGGATATCATCGACTCGCTCACCATCACACTCCTCCGCGGCATAGTGACCCCCAAGGGGAGCGTGATTCTTGAGGATCTATACAAGAAAGGGATACATATCTCTCTCCCCGACGGATCCCTTGGCGATAACCCGGAGAATGCATGAAGCAAAGCAAAAGCGCAAGCCGCTCCAATTACTGAAATATAATAACCTACAATACAACATATCAACGACATGAAACGCCTATCGGCAATAATTCTCACAGCGGCCGCTCTGGCCGTCAGCCTCCCGGCGGGAGCTGTGACGATGTCGCGCCAGGAATGTGTGGACATCGCTCTCTCTACCAGTCCTACTGTAAAAGTGGCCGACCTTGAAGTCAAAAGGATGGAATACGCGAAGAAAGAGTCCCAGGGCTCTCTCTTCCCGACAATCGACTTTCAGGCCGCCTATCAGCGCTCTATAGAGCTTCAGACTATCCGCATGGATATGGGGGGTCAGAGCCAAAGCCTCAAGATGGGCTCGGACAACACCTGGAACATGGGCTTCACCGCCTCGCTGCCAATCATCGCGCCGCAGCTCTGGAAATCCATCAACATCAGCCAGACGCAGATCCTCTCCGCCATGGAGTCCGCGCGCCAGTCGCGACTCGACCTTATCAACCAGGTCAATCAGGCATACTACTCGCTGATGCTCGCCATCGCTTCCAAGGAGGTGGTGCAGCAGAACTACGATATCGCCAAATTCAACGCCGAGCTTTTCGAGAAGCAGTTTGCCGCCGGCACAGCGTCCGAATATGATGTGCTCCGATCCTCGGTACAAGTCAAAAATCTCGAGCCCGAGATACTTCAGGCCGACATAGCTGTCAAGCAGTGCAAACTTCAGCTTGTGGTACTCATGGGTGTGGACTATGAGCTGGACATCGAGCCAAACGTCACACTTGCCGAGATGCAGCAAGAGATGTACGGCTACGCTCTCGGCGAAGACACTGACCTCTCCAACAACTCCTCCCTGCGCTCTCTGGATCTGCAGACAAAAATGCTGGACCAGACAGTGCAACTGCGCAAACGTGCATGGATACCCACCCTCGGAGCCTCCTTCAATCTCAACTGGCTCTCCCTCTCCAACGGGTCACCCTTCAAAAATCAGGAATTCAATCCTTACTCCAACGTAGGATTGGCGCTGAGTGTGCCCATCTTCAGCGGAGGCAGCAAATATCACGCTCTGCGTCAGGCCCAGGCACAGCGCAAGGAGATGGACTTCCAGCGCGAGAACCTCGTCAACGCCCTCGAGATGCAGGTGGACCTCGCCAAGGACAACATCAACCGCGAAGTAAAACAGATAGCCTCCTCCGAAGAGGGAGTGAAGCAGGCAGAAAAGGCGTACACCATCATGCAGAAGAGCTTCGAGATCGGTGCTGCCTCCTATCTGAGCCTGCGCGACAGCGAGCTCGCCAACACATCTGCGAAACTCGCCTACTACCAGAGCATCTACAACTATCTATGCTCCACCTCCGAGCTTGATCTGCTGCTCGGCAAGGAGCGCACCGCCGCCGGCGGCAATACCAATGAATAATATATCATATCCATCGATGAAAAAGCATATTGTATACGCAGTGCCGGCGCTGCTGGCGCTCGGCCTCGCAGCCTGCTCCGGCGGCTCTAAAGAGACCAACGAGAAAGAAGAGAAGGCTCCGATAGTGAAAGTGGAGACCGTAGAGGAGAAAGAGGTGGAACAGACCGCCACCTATACCGCCACCTCGGAGGCGTTTTTGCTCAACAACATCTCCAGCTCCATGCCCAACCGCATAAAACAGATATATGTAGACGAAGGGATGAGAGTGTCGAAAGGCCAGAAGCTCGTGGTGCTCGATGATGTCAACACCACTACTTACGAGCTGCAGGTGGCCAACGCCAAGGCGAATCTGAAAAATGTAGAGACAGACTATCAGCGCGCCATGGACCTCTACAAGATCGGCGGAGGCACCAAGCAGACCGTCGACCAGATGGAGGTGCAGCTCATCAACGCCCGCAACGCCCTCGCCACCGCAGAGCGCACTCTGCGCAACGCCCGCGAAAACACCGTGCTGACCTCCCCTATCTCCGGTGTGGTGACAGCTCGCAATTACGATCCCGGCGACATGACCGGTAATCTCCCCATACTGACCGTAGCACAGGCCAATCCCATCAAAATCGCCGTCAACGTTTCCGAATCCGAGCTCCCCGAAGTGCACAAGGGGATGAAGGCAGAGGTGATTTTCGACACCTTCGGAGAGGAGACATTCACCGGCACAGTCACCATGACCATGCCAACCGTCGACCCGGCCTCCCGCACCTTCGGAGTGGAAATCACCGTACCCAACGGCGACGGACGCATACTCCCGGGCATGTTTGCCCGCGTGAAGATGACATTCGGCAACGCCATGCACGTTGTGGTGCCTGACAAGGCCGTCATCAAGCAGCCCGGCTCCGGCGACCATTATGTCTACGTCTATCACCGCGACAACGGCACCGTCTCCTATAATAAAGTAGAGCTCGGACAGCGTCTCGGCGACTCTTACGAGCTGCTCGGAGGAGTGGAGCCCGGATCGGAGGTAGTGGTCAGCGGACAGACCAGACTCGCCAACGGAGTCAAGGTGGAGCTTTCCAAATAAAAATGCGAGGTCAAGAGCGCATTACTTAAGAATAAATTTACACAACAATATAACAATCAGCCAACATGAGTCTGTACGGATCGGCGGTGAAGCGGCCCATCATGACCACACTGTGCTTTATCACAGTGGTCATACTCGGTCTCTTCTCACTTGCCAAACTTCCAATCGACCTCTACCCGGACATCGACACCAATACACTGATGGTGATCACCATGTATCCGGGTGCGAGCGCCGAAGATATAGAGCAAAACGTCACCAAACCGCTTGAGAACGCCCTCAACTCCGTGGAGCATCTCAAGCATATCACCTCCGACAGCCGCGAGAACACCTCCGTGATCACCCTGGAGTTTGAATACGGATATGACATCGACGTGCTGACCAACGACGTGCGCGACAAGCTCGACATGGTCAAGTCCATGCTTCCGGATGATTCGGAAAACCCGATCATCTTCAAATTCTCCACCGACATGATACCTATCTGTCTGCTGTCGGTGGAGGCCAAGGAGAGTATGGCGGGACTATACAAGATACTTGACGACGGTGTGGCCAACCCTCTGGCGCGCATCGACGGCGTCGGCACAGTATCCATCTCCGGCGCCCCGAAGCGCGAGATACATGTATACGCCGACCCCAACCGCCTCGAGGCATACAACCTCACCGTCGAGGGGATATCAAGCATCATAGGAGCAGAAAACAGAAATGTGCCCGGCGGCTCATTTGACATCGGCTCCAATACGTACGCTCTCCGGGTGCAGGGAGAATTTGACGAGTCCTCACAACTGGAAAACATCCCCGTGGGCAACTATCAGGGGAAGATCATATATCTCAAGGATGTGGCCCGTGTGGAGGACTCTCTCGAAGAGCGCACACAGCAGACCTACATCAACGGCGAAGTCGGCGCCATCATCATCATCCAGAAGCAGAGTGGCGCCAACTCCGTGCAGATCTCCGAAGAGGTGATGAAAATGCTGCCCAAGCTGCAGAAGAATCTCCCTTCGGACGTGAAGCTGGGCGTAATTGTGGACACCTCCGACAATATCCGCAACACCATAGCCTCGCTTGAAGAGACGGTGCTCTACGCACTGCTCTTCGTGATGATAGTGGTATTCATGTTCCTCGGACGCTGGAGAGCTACGATGATCATCATCATCACTATCCCGGTGTCGCTGATAGCATCCTTCATCTATCTGTATGCCACCGGCAACACCTTGAATATTGTATCGCTCTCCGCGCTGTCGATATCCATCGGTATGGTGGTGGATGACGCCATAGTGGTGCTGGAGAATGTCACTACCCATATCGAACGCGGCGCTGACCCGAAGCAGGCGGCCGTCCACGGCACCAACGAGGTGGCCATCTCCGTAATCGCCTCTACCCTGACGCTGATCGCCGTATTCTTCCCGCTGACTCTTGTCACCGGCATGACCGGTGTCCTCTTCCGTCAGCTGGGCTGGATGGTGACCATCATGATGATCATCTCCACCACATGCGCCCTCTCGCTGACGCCGATGCTCTGCTCGCAGTGGCTCAAGCGCGATGCGAAGCACGGCAAGCTGTACAAGAAATTCTTCACCCCCGTGGAGAAGGGACTTGACAAGTTTGACAACGCATACGCCAATCTACTGCGCAAGGTGGTAAGCCACCGCACGGTGACTATCTCCGTCTGCCTCGGCATCTTCGTCGGCTCTATCTTCCTGATGAAATTCGTAGGCACGGAATTCTTCCCGACGCAGGACAATGCCCGTATCGGTGTCAATCTGGAGCTCCCCATAGGCGCACGTGTGGAACAGGCCGAGGAGGTGACCGCCCGTCTGGATTCCCTCTGGCGCGCGAAATATCCGGAGATCAAGGTGATGTCCTACACCGTAGGTCCCGCCTCCTCCGACAATACCTTCGCCTCGCTCTCGGACAATGGTCCTCACATCGTCTCCATGAATATCTCTCTGCTCGACCCGGGCGACCGTAAACGCGGCATCAAGGAGATAGCCAACGAGATGCGAAAGGATATCGAGGAGCAGTTTCCGGAATATAAGAAGGCTCAGGTCAACGTAGGCGGCGGACGCGGCGCCGGCATGGGCGGACAGAGCACCGTGGACTTCGAGGTCTACGGCTACGACTTCACCGAGACCGACTCCGTGGCGCAGTCGCTGAAGCAGATTCTCGCCGGCATCCACGGCACAGCGGACATCACCATCTCCCGCTCTGACTATCAGCCGGAGTATCAGGTGGACTTCGACCGCGAGAAACTCGCCCTCTACGGACTGAATCTTCAGACCGCCGCC
>CAYSJG010000112.1:0-6807 GCA_964431295.1 uncultured Sangeribacter sp.
AGAGCTCGAGCTGTGACATCTTGGGATCCACCTTCGCGCGGTATCGTGCAGTGACCTCATCCCAGTCCACATCCTTTTCTGCAAAGAAGCAATAGCGTGTATCCACTATCTCCGCAAGTGCGTCAAAATTGCCGAGAGGGTTGTCGGCATATTCATCATCGCTCACACATCCGGCGAGCAGCGGAGCGAGAGCAAGCAGCAGAATGATCAGGGGGATATGTCGTGGTAAGATGCTCATTTGATATATCGGATGGGTTATGGGCAGTAGGTAAAAAATTCAGTATGGTCTCAGTTCCGGTGCCGATGGCTTCCGCTTCATCCCCAGTCCGTGGGGAATCACCCCGATCACAAACGCATGTGTTATGGCTACGGTATGCAGCGAGTTGGCCCTTGCGGACGATATGTCAAAGCGGTATCCGGCGGTCAGGGCAGTGGTGCCGAGGTCAAGAGTCAATGTGAGGTTGTTGGCGAGTCCGGCCATATTTCCCGGCCATCCGCAGTGTGCCAGTCCCCGTGTGTTTCCAAGATATATTTCGTAGAAAGTCTCTCCGTATTGCGGCATGAAGAATGCTCCGATGAGCGGCGTGGCGAGCCTCTCCTCCAGCAGGATCGGCACTCTGGCGATTTTGGATCTCCAGCTGAGCGATGCTCCGAGGCGGAGATATGCCTTGAGGGTCAGATCTACGGGATTGTTGCTGTTGCGCAGGAGGGCCATCGCGCCGCAGTCGATTGCCGGACCTCCTCCTATGCTCAGCGTCAGAGAGTGAGGCAGTCTGGTATACCATCTCATCTCCCAGGCGAAGCGTACGCTTAGCGACATCATGGAGGCGTTGCCGGCGGGATTGAGCATGGAGGCGTATGAGGCGTGTGCGTCAAATGCCATCATGGCCTTGCGCGGTGCGAAGGGTAGTACTTTGTTCCACCATCCCGATATCCCCGCTTCTGTGCCGCTGTAAGCTATCGGCGACAGATATTCCGCACGCGCGGATCGTTCCCCGATTTCCAAGGTGTATATCTGAGTGACAGGGCGGAGCATGTCGGCCTCCGCGATTGTATCTGCGCAATTGTCTGTGATTGTGTCCGCGACAGTGTCTGCGCCGACGGCCGATTGCTGAGGGTGTGCATATCCGGCTGTGGCAATGCAGATGGCCACGGCGAGCGATGACCATTTGCTGAGGAGGGATTTAGATAGTGTCAGGCAGTCCATAGTCGGGGAGTGGGATTAGCCGGGTAGCTTTTGGCCCGGATGCTTAGAGTACGCTGCTTATAATATCAGGACTTTATATATCGCCGGATATATCGCCGGCCTCTCCTGTCTCCTCTTTTTCTGTCTCCTCTTCCGAGCTGTCGAAGTCGAAGATCTCCTGCTGGATCACTACGGGAGCATTATGAGGATTCTCCTCTCCGTAATGCTCTTCATTCTGCGGGGCGACGGGTTCGGGTTCGGGCTCAGGTTCGGGTTCGGGCTGACGCCGTGGCTCCAGCTCTTCGATCTCTGCGAGATTCCAGTTGGTGAGACGCTTACCTTTGGCCTTGAAGCTCTTCACTCCGATAAATTCATCCGCATCCAGTTCCATGGGAGGACGTATGGCGTCGTTGCCTCCAAACTTGAGCGCGAGATATGGGTAAGGTGTGTCGGTGAGGAGCAGCAGCTGTGCTTCCGGACCGTTGCCAAGATATCTCTGCGGTTTGGCGGAGACCTCGAAAGTGAATCGTTTGAGGTAAGGATATCCGAGCTCAGGGTCAAAAAGAGCGGCCGTCCAGACCTTTTCGGGCATGAATTTCTCTATGCGAAGGATATTGTCATCGTAATGGTTGTCCTCGGAATATGTAGAGGTGAAGAATTCTCCTGTCGTGGTGATGACGAGCACTTTCTCATCTCCCTGAAAGACTCCGAGGCTTCTGCCTCTGCCGTCGTAGTTGAGGCGAAGCACATCCGGGTCAAACCATACTTCGCGGCCGCCGAGTGTGGAGCCACCCCGGTGTTCGAGACTGATGCTCTTGACAGCGTATTTGGTCACGAGATTGCCCAGTGAGTCCTTGTTTTTTATAGCGAGACTGGCGAAATCTTCCGTGAGTACTTTATGGCGTGGCGCTCTCCCCTCGGGTCCCGGCTGACCGGTGAGTGTGACGCGTACGCTCTCGGCTTCGCCGTTGGGGTTGGCGGTGAGATATTCGATTCTCGAGCCCGGCAGCCCTTTGGTAAGGTCATATTCCCGCTCGCGGGTAAGGCCGGTGATAAAGCAGCGCTTCTTGTAATAGAAGCCGGACTTGCCGTTGCGGTAGATGATATTGTAGACGGTGCGCCGGTCATTCTTCTTGAAGAGGCCTATGTGTATTATCTTGTTGCCGACATAGAGCTTGTCCTGTACCTTGACGATCTTGTATTTGCCGCTCTTGTAGATGATGAGTATGTCATCGATGTCGGAGCATGTGAAGAGGAATTCAGCATCTTTGAGACCGGTGCCTACAAATCCGCCGTCGCGGTCCACATACAGCCGCTTGTTGGCTTCGGCGACTTTTGTGGCCTCGATGGAGTCGAAGCTGCGCAGGGTGGTGCGCCGCGGGTAGCGGTCTCCGTATTTCTCTTTGAGATGTCTGAACCATGCCACGGTGTAGTCGGTGATGTGCTCTATGTCGTGGCGGATCTGCTCTATCTCCTGTCCGAGCGCCTCGATCTTGTTGTTGGCTTTCTCGGCGTTGAAACGCAGTATGCGGGCCATGCGTATCTCCCAGAGCCTGGCGAGATCTTCGCGTGTGAGCGGGCGGAAGAACTGTGGCTTGAAGGGGTCGAACATCACATCGAGCCGTTCAAGGGCGGAGTCCATGTCGGGAGCTTTCTCTATATCGCGGTCCTTGTACATCCGCTCCTCGATGAATATCTTCTCCAGCGATGCGAAAAGCATCGCTTCGCAGTCTTCACCGAGTTTTATTTCAAGTTCGCGGCGCAGCAGCTCGCGGGTATGTTCCACAGAGTAGCGCAGCAGTTGGCTGACAGTGATAAACTGCGGCTTGCGGTCGCAGATCACACAGCAGTTGGGGGATATGCTTACTTCGCAGTCGGTAAATGCGTATAGGGCGTCGATGGCCTTGTCGGAGGATGTGTTGGGATTGAGATGCACAAGTATCTCTGCGGTGGCAGACGTGTTGTCGTCCACCTTGCGCACTTTGATTTTTCCCTTGTCGATGGCCTTCAGGATGGAGGCGATCAGCGTGGAGGTGGTTTTGCCAAAGGGCACCTCGGTGATGGCGAGCGTCTTATTGTTGATTTTGTCGATCTTTGCGCGGACTCTGACCATTCCTCCGCGTGCTCCGTCATTATATTTGGAGGCATCCATGAGGCCTCCGGTCTGGAAGTCCGGAAGGAGCTTGAACTCTCGGCCTTCCAGGCAGTCGATGGCGGCGTCGCAGACTTCGTTGAAGTTGTGGGGCAGGATTTTAGAACTTAGACCTACAGCGATACCCTCGACCCCCTGTACGAGCAGGAGCGGAAATTTCACCGGCAGTGTCACCGGCTCGTTTTTTCGTCCGTCGTATGACGGCATCCACTCAGTGATCTTCGGCGAGAAGAGTGTCTCGAGAGCAAACTCCGACAGGCGGGCTTCGATATATCGGGGAGCCGCGGCCTCGTCGCCGGTAAGGATGTTGCCCCAGTTACCCTGCGTGTCGATGAGGAGCTGCTTCTGGCCGAGCTGCACGAGCGCGTCCCCGATGGAGGCGTCGCCATGGGGATGAAACTGCATGGTGTTGCCCACCACGTTGGCCACCTTGTTGAAGCGTCCGTCGTCGAGCAGCTGCATGGAGTGCAATATGCGGCGCTGCACGGGTTTCAGGCCATCCTCTATATGGGGGACGGCACGCTCGAGAATTACGTAGGAGGCATATTCAAGATACCATTCCCGAAACATCCGGGAGAGTACCGTCTTCTTCTCTCCGGCGCCGGGGACATTGTACGTGGGGGTGGAATTATCCGTGGCGGATTGCTCCGGGGAGTCATCCGCCAGTGTTGCATCGTCGTCTATAAGTTCGCTCATACTGCAAAGATAGCGATTTTCTTTGAATTATCCCAAGGGGCGTAGATGGAAGCCTGAAATCTCTTTCAGTATCCGGTGGATGCGTGGCGAGGTGTCAAATTTCTGCAGCAGTTCTTTAATCTCCTGTCTGAGCATGCCGGCTTCTCTGGGTGTGATTCTCTCCAGCAGATATTGCAGCACTTCCAGCGCGGCGGCAAGATTGCGTGCTCCCCGTGGTGTTCCGGCGGGACGGTGTGCGATGGGGGAGGGGGTCTTGTATGAGTAGAGCAGATTGCCGTGGGCGCAGATGTTGCGCAAACCGCGAAGCGCTTCGAGGTAGTTCTCCAGCGTTTCGGGCTCGTTTACTCCGAAATGTCGCGATATGTCGGCGCGTATTTGCCGACTTTGCAGCGAGGAGTACAGATTGCACATCGTGCCGAAGGTGACAAACTCCAGAGTCTTCCATGCCGGTGCGAACCGGTCGCGTGGGAAGCGGCGGTGATGGAGTATGATGTCTTCGCTCACGCGCCGCAGAGGTATATAGACGGCACGCTCGAAATTACGCGCCTGACGTTCGTTGACCACACGTTCGTCGGCAAACCAATGCGGCGAATCCGGATAGGCGTTGGAGACGGTGTATATCATGTATGTGCGGAAGGCGGTCTCTACGCGCTCGAGCTTGCGCATCAGCATGTTGCGCATATAGAAGTCGAAGGCGTAGAGCATCAGGGCGTCTTCGAAACAGACCCCCTCTATAAATTCATGCTTCTCCGACATCGCATTCGGGTAGCGGCGTTCGAAGGGAAACCAATATAGCGACAGACGGTACCAGCCTATCTCCAGTATCGTCTCCTTGGCTTTCTCTTCATTGGCTATCGTCATGCCGCGGCGACGCAGCAATTCTATCTGCTGATGTAGCGATTTGGCTCGTTTCCCCATATACTGACTATATTCTCTTAGAAGACTCTTCTCTTAGAAGACTCTTCTCCTTATTTTTCAAATTTATGCAATATGCCGTGATTGGCAAAATTTTTTTTGTAGTTTTGCAAAAAAAATTGGCCCTCCTTTTTTGGTATTATGAGAATATCGATGATTATCCCCTCTTTCCCTATGCTGTCGGCTGTATTGTCTCCTGTTTTATTCTCTCTGTCTGCAGCGGCCCGTCCCTCGGGAGCCACATCCTTGTCCGCAGGGTTTCCGGCCGACACTCTTCCGAATGTGGAGGTGGTGGCAATGGGTAAGAGCGATGTCCGACTCTTGCCGCTGAATACAGTCACCGTAGACGAGGGTACAATTGTGCGGTCGGCCGAGGCATCGCTGCTGCCGGTGCTTCAGTCGAATGTGCCGGGGATGTTTGTCAGTCAGCGTGGACTCGTCGGCTATGGTGTGTCCGGCGGTGCGGCGGGGACTGTAAATATCCGCGGGGTAGGGCAAGGCAACAAGGTGCTCTTCATGATCGACGGTATGCCGCAGTTTGCCGGACTTTTCGGCCACTCGCTGCCGGATGTCTACAACGCCAACGGCGTGGCTAAGGTGGAGGTGGTCAAAGGCCCCTCTTCACTGCTATATGGCTCGGGCGCCATGGGAGGGTCGGTGAATATCATCACCCACCGTCGGCTTCAGGATGGATGGTTTGGACGAGCAAGAGCAATGTTCGGCTCTTACAATACGCAGTGTTTCAGTCTCGGAGCCGGAGTGAAGAGGGGAGGCCTGGAGGTGAATCTCTCGGGTCAGCTCAATCGCTCCGACGGCAATCGTTCCCGCTCGGCCTTCTGGGACGCATCGGAGCTTCTGCAGGTGAAATATGAGGCCGATGCTCACTGGACGGTGGGGGCGCTCGCCGAACTTACGCAGACCAATGCCGACAATCCCGGGACTATACAAGCGCCCCTTTACGAGATGACCACATATATGTTTCGCGGGTCGTCGGCTGTTTATGCTCATGACAACTATGGAGTGGCGCACGGTGGTGTGCAGGCCTTCCTGTCATGGGGCTCTCATCGTGTAAATGACGGCTACAATCCTCTTGCCGGCGAGACGCCGCAGACCTCCCTGTTTCACAGTACGGACTATGATGCCGGCTTCAATCTCTTCCAGACCATGCATTTCTGGCAGGGGAATGCTCTGAGTGCCGGTGTGGACTTTCAGCATTGGGGAGGACACAGCTGGAATACCGTCATCAGTGGCGGATCTGTCCGCGAACTGACCAAGAAAAGCGAGAATGAAGTGGGAGTATATCTTATGATGCAGCAGTCATTTTTCGGCGACATTCTCGATCTCAATGCCGGAGTAAGATATCAGCATGGTTCCTCTTATGGCAGCGAGTGGGTGCCCCAAGCAGGTTTTATACTCCATCCTTATAGCGGCGGCTCACTTAAATTCTCTTTCAGCAAGGGTTTTCGCGCGCCCAATATCCGCGAATTGTATATGTATGCTCCGGCGAATCCTGATTTGAAGCCGGAGCGGATGCTCAATTATGAAGTGGAATTGCGTCAGCGGCTGCTTGATGACAAGCTCAGCGTAGGTCTGTCGCTCTTCTTTATTGATGCGGACAATATGATACAGGTAAGGCGTGTGGACGGACGCCCGCGCAATATGAATATAGGTCGGTTTATCAACAAAGGAATTGAGTTTGACGGCTCGTATGCAATCAATTCCGACTGGGGTCTTGGTGCGAGCTACGCATATCTGCATTCCTCCGACCATGCCTTGCTGTACGCTCCCAAGAATATGGTGAATGCTCATCTGGACTATCATCCCGGCAATCTTGAAGTGACTTTGGAATCTCAGAATG
>CAYSJG010000113.1:0-6796 GCA_964431295.1 uncultured Sangeribacter sp.
ATCCCGAAGTATATATGGATGCCGTCGGCGATGATCTCGGCGCAACTGTAGGCAATATCATCAACTGCTCCTACAAATTGATGGTAGATATAAAGCCAGACGCGCTGCTCATACTCGGCGACACCAATTCCTGCCTGTCAGCCATCGCCGCCAAGCGTCTCCACATCCCCATCTTCCACATGGAGGCCGGCAACCGTTGCAAGGATGAATGTCTGCCCGAAGAGACTAACCGCCGCATAGTTGATATCATATCCGATGTTAATCTCTGCTATTCGGAGCATGCGCGCCGTTATCTTGCCGACTGCGGTCTGCCGAAAGAGCGCACATACGTCACAGGCTCTCCGATGGCAGAAGTGCTTCACCAGAACCTCGCTGACATAGAAGCCAGCGATATCCACAAGCGTCTTGGTCTTGAGAAAGGTAAATATATACTTCTCAGCGCACACAGGGAGGAAAATATCGACACAGAGAAGAATTTCCTGTCGCTTTTCAACGCCATCAACGCCATTGCAGAGAGGTATCAGATGCCGATACTCTACAGTTGCCATCCACGCAGTCGCAAACGTTTGGAAGCGAGCGGTTTCAAACTTCATCCGCTCGTCATCCAGCACGAACCTCTCGGATTTCACGACTACAACTGTCTGCAGATGAACGCTGCGGCAGTCATCTCCGACTCCGGCACGCTACCCGAAGAATCCTCGTTCTTCACCTCAGTAGGCCATCCCTTCCCGGCCATCTGCATCCGCACCTCGACCGAGCGCCCCGAAAGCCTTGACAACGCCGGCTTCATCCTCGCCGGAATAGATGAGAAGAGCCTTCTGCAAGCCGTCGAGACCGCTATTTCAATGAACAAGAATCATGATGACGGCACACCTGTCGACGTCTACGTCGGCGAAAACGTCAGCAACATAGTAGTCAAAATCATCCAGTCATACGTCACCGTCGTCAACAAGATGGTCTGGAGAAAAGAATAAGATGCAAAATGAAAATATTATATTCCCTCTCTTGCAAACTCTGAGGGGGATGGAGCATATACTCACGGAAAAGGCAAATTGAATAGCCAATAGCGGCAAAGCGAAAGTCGTTATTTGTACTACAGATCAGAAAGGTAGAGATTTTTTTTCAAACTGGAAGATAATATAGGACATCTTGATTTAGGTATTAACTTTCAGGACAACACCTCGCCGAATCCATTTAAAAGAGTATTGGCACATCTAAAAAAATGCGGCTTTATCAGAAATCTCTTCAATCATATTTAAATGCGAACAACTTTGACATCATTGTTTCATTATGTGGCAAGGAGATTGCCTTTTTTTATAAGCTCAAAACTACAGGAAAGAAAATAGGCGAACTGCATTTCAACCGCAATTTCAAATATCAGTATCTGACCTCCCGCAACAACAGCAAACTGATTCAGATCATAGGACGCATTCAAACTCAAAGCAATGGCTGTCGTTGTTTGAAAGATTGTTAGAAAATAATGTAAGCAACTGATTCACTCAAAAACACATGAAAGAATTAAACATTGGAATCACAGGAGTTAATCCGTTTGACGGAAATCGTGGTGTAGGAGCTCTCTCTTATTCCATCGTTGAAATTTTAGACAGATTAGGCGAAGAAGAGAATGTTAAGTTTAATTTTTTCTTCATTATAAACGGTATGCGTTTGCCCCGATTTTGCGATTTAGATATAAATGGGAATATCAAAAGGGTAAATATATTGCCACTTATAAGTATCTACAGGCCTAATCATTTTGCAAAACTCCTCCTGAATGCAAAGAAACTGCAAGATTACGCGAAATTGGATTACGTCCTCGACGCAGGGTATGGAGACAGCTATTCAGATATCTACGGTATCAACAACTTCTTGTCTCACAACTCTATCAAGCGCTTTATGTCCTTGCTGGGAAAGAAGCAGATGCTTCTTCCACAGACCATAGGACCATTTTTCGACAAAAATGTATCTAAAGCTGCTATTAAAGCGATGAGCCATATGCAATGCCTTCTTGCTCGCGACAAAATAAGTTATGAGTTGGTACGGCAACAAGTCCCTTCAGTAGAATCCGCAGAGATTATTGATATGGCCTTTTTCATGCCTTACACTCCTGATAAAATTAAACGGAATAACTGCATAAACGTAGGCATAGGGATATCCAAAATGCTGTGGAATCAGCACCTAAAGGACGTCATGACTTATAAAGACGATTATCGCGCCTTGACGAGGGGAATAATTGATGAATTCCTTAAACGCGACAACGTGTTAATTCATTTGGTGCCTCACGTTGTCTGTGAAAACAATTCAGGTGGAAACGACTATGAATTGAGTTACAACCTCTGCAAAGAGTATGACAATGACAGAATAAACCTATCGCCATTCTTTTTAGATCCGATAAAGGCAAAGAATTATATAAGCGCTCTCGATTTTTTTACAGGAGCGAGAATGCACGCGACCATCGGAGCTTTCTCGTCAGGCGTTCCGGTGTATCCACTATCCTACAGTAGGAAATTCAATGGATTATTCATCGACACCCTGGGCTACAATTACATAGGTGATATGATGACCACGGCTAATGACAAAATCATAGAGAACATGATGAATGTCTTTGACAATCGAACGGAGATCAAAGAAGAGATAGAACGTATCAACAACATTGTCGTGGCAGAAAAATACGATTTGTTTAAAACTCACCTACGCAAGTTTTTGAACCTTTGATATGAAGCGTATAGATAAAGTCTGTCAAAGCAAGATTTGTCTGGGATGTGGCTTGTGCCAGTCGCTCGGGACTTCCTGCGGCTATAAAATAATTTTGGGATCTAATGGCTTTTACACATTGCAACTCCCTGACGAATTATCGCGCAATGAGTCACTTGAGGAGACCATGATGCAGTGTTGCCCCGCCGTATCGATTAACGGCGTGGGCGATGCTTCTGTATGGGGTCATTACGTTGAAATGCGCAATGCATGGTCCACTGACGATGAAATTCGTCATAAGGCGTCAAGCGGAGGATTCGTATCATCCGTAGGAATTTATTTGCTTCAAAACGGGCTCGTAGACGGAGTGCTTCAAGTAGGGCCTGACGAGAATTCCCCCTTTCTAAACAAGTTAAAAATATCTACTTCAATCGAAGAAATCAAAGCCAATTGTTCATCAAGATACGCGCCGGCTGTTTTATTATCTGATTTAAAACAGATTCTAGATGTAAACAATCGCAAATACCTGTTTGTTGGGAAATCCTGTGACATATTAGGTTTGAATAATTTCTTGCAAAAATATCCCCAATACCGTGACCGCATTGTCTGCACTATAGCTATATTTTGTGCCGGGATGCCTTCATATGAAGCATCGAAAAAGATAGCATCTACATTTCATACGAATAAAGAGATTACCAAATATCGTTATCGCGGTAACGGGTGGCCTGGAGATTTTACTATTACTTATGCCGATAATTCGATACACAGTATGAAATATGAGGAAGCCTGGATGAAATATCTTGGACGAGACATACACTTAAGATGCAAAATCTGCCCGGACAGCATTGGTACGATAGCGGATTTTTCTGTAGGAGATTCTTGGATATTGAAAAACGGACGTCCATCGTTCCAAGATCGTCCAGGTATTAGTTGCGTTATTGTCCGCAATCAAAAGGCAGCAGGCTTCTTCAATGCCATGGAAATTGGAGGTTATATTAATTCGTCTCCGCTTGAAGAGCAATATCTTGACGAAATACAACCCAACCATATTCGTAAGCGACTTTCAAGCCCTTACAAGATCGCGATGCTAAAAATCATGCTCCCACACACGATTTGCATACGCAACATGGCGTTGTTACGTATGGCGATGAAATATAACCTCCCCCGAGGCTTTAAAGATTTCATAGGCGCGCGCACCAGATTCAAAACATGGCTCAAGAGATGAAATTACTCATAAAGTTATACGGCCTCAACAATCGCCTAACTCGAAAAGTTATTGAAAAAATAGTACTTTATTGCGAGAAGGGCTATTGCGTATCTGCAACCCTGAGAGATATTTATTCAAGGTATCATGGCATTCACATTGGCTATGGATCATATGGAGGTTGCTTTCAATCTGTCAACTTTCCCAAACCATGCAATATTATTATAGGGAATTACTGTTCCATCGGAAGTGGACTGAAAGCTTTTAGAGCCAATCATCCTGCCGATAAGTTTACTACACATCCGGTGTTATATAATCCAATTTTCGGCTATGTACCAAAAGATTTATTAGAGCGCCCTGATCTTGTAATCGGCCACGATGTATGGATTGGAAGCAACGTTACAATCTGTCCCGGATGCAAGAAGATCGGTAACGGAGCCATCGTAGGAGCCGGAAGTATCGTGACACATGACGTCGCACCTTATACGATAGTAGCCGGAAATCCTGCGAAACTAATACGTCCCCGCTTCACAGCCAAGCAAATAACATGGCTGCAACAAAAAAAATGGTGGATGCTCGATTTAAAAACATTGAAAAGAAACATTGACAATATTACCAGCGAATTCAATTCTATCAAAGATTAGACCACTTCTATATTAATGTCGGATCTTAAGCGTGTTGCAAAAAATAGTGTTTTCCTTTATCTAAGAACTTTCTTGATAATGCTGGTTACTCTATACACAGTTAGGGTAACACTGAAAGTACTGGGATTTATTGACTATGGCGTCTATAATGCCATTGCCGGTGTAATTGCAATCTTTACCTTTATTAATATCACTCTGACATCTGTAGCGCAAAGATATTTTTCTTATTACTTAGGCAAAGATGACCCGCAACAATTACAAAAATACTTCAGTTCACTATTTATTACTTTTGCAATAACATCATGTGGTGTAGCCATAATCGGAGATCCTATCGGTGTATGGTATATCGGAAAATATGTAAGCATGCCTCCTGACAGGATAAACGCAGCTATTGCCGTTTTCCATTTTTCTGTGCTGACTATTATGGCCACAATAATGACCATACCATACAATTCGGTATTAATCTCACGAGAAAAAATGGATTTATACGCTTATATAAGCATCGTGGAGGTAATACTTAAATTGCTTGTGGTCTTCTTGTTAATGTATACTGATTTCGACAGTCTCGTGACCTATTCCGTATTGTTGTTTGGGGTCGCGATAATCAAATTAATCTTTTACGCGGTCTATTGCTACCGTAGATTCGCTGAATGCCGACTGGCATGGGACTGGAATCTGTCACTCTACCGTGAGTTGGGCTCCTATATAGGATGGAATGCGCTCGGAATATTTGCCAATGTCACGAGGCTTCAAAGTATCGTTTTGATTCTTAATTCATTTTTCGGTCCTTTAATCAATGCTGCATACGCTATTGCCACTCAGATAAGCACCGCCATCAATCAATTTATGAACAGCTTTCTTTTGGCAGTTCAACCACAAATTGTAAAGAATTATGCCAAGGATGAGAAACAAGAGATGTTTAAATATATCTTTCTTGCTTCAAAATTCTCCTTCTTTCTGTTGCTGCTTGTCATTATACCGTGCATGTGTGAACTTCCGGTAATACTTCGGCTCTGGCTGACGGATTTTCCGGATTATACCGTACTCTTCTCAAGGATATTATTGGGCATAGCACTGATTGAGTCATTGTGCATACCTTTGGTCACAGCAATTCAAGCTACAGGATGCATAAAAAGATATAATCTTCTACTGTCTTGTATTATGTTGGCCTCGATTCCATTGAGCATCATGGCCATCTGTCTTGGCGCGAATCAAGTGTCAATTTTATATATCTCATTGGCGGTCACAATCATTTCCCAAATAGTCAGACTTTACTATGTGATTAAACAGACAGGTATGTCATTTAAACAATATAATAAAGAAGTGCTCGCAAAAATCATCATAGTTACAATAGCAGCCTCTATAGTGCCCGGTTGTATTTCACTATTTATGGCTGATTCACTTTTAAGACTCATATTGATTACAGCGATTTCACTCCTCATATCTTGCATAGTTATATTCAAGCTTGGAATGTCCCGGCATGAGCGGTTATATATTCTCTCATATGTAAATCAGATGATTGTCAAGATTAAAGGGTATTAATAACAATAGAGATTACTAATATTAACAATTACTTATAACAATGAAAAGCGATGCCCCAAAAGCGCGTGTAATAGCATTCTATCTGCCGCAATTCCATCCAATACCCGAAAATGATGAATGGTATGGCAAAGGTTTTACCGAATGGACCAATGTAGGGCGAGCAAAACCATTATTTCCCGGTCATTACCAACCTCGGGTCCCCGCAGATTTAGGCTACTATGATTTACGGGTGCCTGAAACACGCGAAGCGCAGGCGGAAATGGCCAAAAAATACGGTGTCGAGGGATTTTGCTATTGGCATTACTGGTTTGGCAATGGCAAGCAGCTTCTGGAGCGCCCCTTCAATGAAGTGCTTGCGTCAGGTAAGCCTGATTACCCTTTCTGCCTGGCATGGGCAAATCACTCATGGTATAGCAAAAGCTGGGAACCGGGGAAAGAAGATAAGTTGCTGATTGAACAGCAATATCCCGGTGACAAAGATATAGAAAATCATTTCTATCATCTCTTGCCCGCTTTCCGTGACAGCAGATATATTCGAGTGGACGGCAAACCTCTCTTTGTGGTTTTCGCCCCTTTCAATATGCCCGATGCGGCCCACTTCATTACCAAATGCAATGAAATGGCGCATGACAACGTACTGCCCGGCTTTTATTTCCTTGCTCAAGGAGCGATGCGGGATAAGCAGAAGATTCTGGATATGGGATTTGAAGCTATT